>JBKBTH010000385.1:0-2034 GCA_046290915.1 Sphingorhabdus sp. | reverse complement strand
GTGTCGTGGCATTGGCGCTTGATGGCATTTTCCAGCGTGATGCGTGTTCCGGCGCGGTCGCGGACCCAATGTTGCAGCATGAAGGTCGGGCTGGCCGCATCGCAAATCGTGCCGCAATGCGCGCCGCCGTCGGACAAGCTGTTCACACAATCATCGCGCGTTTGCAGCTCCTCAAGGAAGTTCAGATTGCCGTCACGATAATTGAGGATCGGGAAATAGATGAAACCGGTGCCGTCTTCCTGCATCAGCAATTCATAGGCATATTCGGCAGGGCTGATGCCCGCCGCAATAGCCCGCGCCATGACGCTTTCATCCTGCCGTGGTTCGTAATTGAATTCCGGCCCCATTTCAAAATGCACGGGCCAGCCACCCGCAACGATGCGCAGAAAATCGATGATATCACTTTGCGGAAATACCGACTCTTCCGATATCATCCGCGCCTTGAACGCGGGTTCTTTCAGGCGCGCATATTGCTCTGCCCATGGCAGCGCTTCGATTTCTGCCCAGGCTGGCTTGAAACGGAACGGATGCACCGTGCCCTGCCACGCCATGATGATGCCATTGCCGCGCAAGGCGATCTGCGCGACAATGTTGGCGCCATTGTCATTCTCGGCAATCATTGAGGAAATCTGCTCCTCAAGCGGCATTTCCTTGGCGATGGATTGCAACGCGGCGAAGGTGACGGGCAGTCCGGTTTCGCGGCTTAACGCGCCCATCCAGCCGAATTCATCCCAGTCGCGTTTCATGTCGCTCGCCATTTCGAACACGCCATAGCCAGCGCGGCCCATCGCGCGGCCAATGCCAATCAATTCTTCCTTGGTCGCGGTTGTTCCGGGAACGAGCTCGCCATCGACGGACTTGTGCAGGACGGTGCGCGAAGTGGAAAAGCCAAGTGCGCCTGCACGAATGCCTTCTTCGACGATGCGCGACATTTCGGCGATGTCCGCGTCGGTTGGCACTGCGCCCGGCATTTCGCGGTCGCCCAGCACATAAGCGCGCACTGCGCCGTGCGGCACATGCGTTGCAACGTCGATCGTGCGCGGGCGGCGCTCAAGCGCATCCAGATATTCGGGGAAGGTTTCCCAATCCCACGTCATGCCCTCGGCCAGCGCAGTTCCGGGAATGTCCTCGACACCCTCCATCAGGCCAATGAGCCAGTCATGCTTGTCTTTCTTGGCAGGCGCGAAGCCGACGCCGCAATTGCCCATGACGACCGTGGTCACGCCATGCCAGCTTGATGGCGCCATTTCGCTGTCCCATGTCGCTTGGCCATCATAATGGGTGTGGATGTCGACAAAGCCGGGGCTGACGATTTTGCCCGTCGCGTCGATTTCTTCGCGGCCAGTGGCGCTGATCTGTCCGATCGCGGTGATGATGCCGCCGTCTACCGCGACATCGGCGACAAAGCGCGGCGCGCCCGTGCCATCAACGACAGTTCCACCCCGAATGACCAAATCATGCATATCGACTCTCCTCTTCCTTAAAGGGAGCGTATCAGACTTAATCGCGCGGTTAAAGTGGGGTTGCGTAGGAGGCGAAATAGCAACAAATCGTCATCCTGAACTTGTTTCAGGATAACATGCAAAGGTCGTGCGTTATCCTGAAACAAGTTCAGGATAACAAGGTATTTCAAGTTTTCTTTGTCCGTGCCCGTGCAACGAACGTCCTTATTCGGCGGGCTGGACTTCGCTGCGGTGGCGCAGGCGATTGCCGGCCAACCGGCGCAGCGCGGCAAAGAAGCGCGGCACCATAGCGTTGCGATCCATCCAATCGGCATATGCGGCGTATGCGGAATCAGCCATTAGATGCTTCTCCTCCGTCTTTGCGCGCCAGTAATAGATCGCGCTGACGAGCGCCAGAATCGCGCTGTTGCGGATCATATCGGCGGTGCTGCCGGTGGTCACCAGAAACGGTAAAGTGGAAAGCCACCAGAAGGCATTTTTGCTGAGATAGGCAGGGTGCTTGGAAAAGGCATAAGGCCCGTGCGTCAGGATACCGCGATGCGTCAGATTCGAAAAACGAAGGCCAAAGGCG
>JBKBTH010000384.1:0-2043 GCA_046290915.1 Sphingorhabdus sp. | reverse complement strand
AGCAAGGGCGGCGGCCGCTCAATAGCGTGAACCAAAGCCAATTGAACTCGGCGTTTGGGAAACATCGCCGTTGCTACCCAGCACGCGATTCTGGTCAAAGATAACTCACTCCGTCGAAGGCTTCCGCTATATTTCTTGGGTAACCGACGCCCGACATTTGCAATGTTTGCGTTCAGAAATTGTTGAAACTTTGCGCCTAAGTGCCGTGACGACAGGAGTTTGCATTGCCCGATATTGTAAGTCTTAAGTTGCTCGGCGTTGCAGGTGTATTGTCTTACGCGGTTGCCCGTTTTGCGACTAAGGCGGGCATTATCGGCTATCGCCGCTATATTCTGGTCTCAGTGCCGGTTTCCGGAATGCCCGCCATGCCGCGCGGCTTTTCAATACGGCCGATGGCTGCAGATGAACTGCGCGCGCACGTCATTGATGTACCCGAGGCCACGCAGAAAGAGCGTTATGCGCAAGGGCTGACTTGCCTAGGCGCTTTCAATCCCAAGGGTGCGCTGGTTGGCGTTACTTGGGTCGGATCATCCGACTTCACGGAAAGCGAAATCCACGTCCGTTTTGCTTTGCCCCGTAATGCCGGTTGGGATTGCGGACTTTGGATTGCGCCACACTATCGCTTAGGCCGCGCTTTTGCTGCTCTATGGTGCGGCACGGCGGATTGGATGCGCCAAAATGGATGCGACCGCTCAATAAGTTGGATTGCCGATTATAACCTACCATCGTTGTTGTCGCACCGCAGGATGGGGGCAGATACTATTGGATATTTGACGGCCTTCCGGTTCTTTAGCTGGCAATATATCGCGCAGGGTAAACCTAAATTGCTGCGCGTTGATGCGCGCCATCCGACAAAGCTCGACCTCAATAGCATCGCTGCAAATTAGGAAAAGACTTGGTCAAAACGGGCTGCTATCGATCCGCCATGTCAGACCAAAAGCATCTCTATCTCGTCGATGGCTCCGCCTATATCTTCCGGGCCTATCACCGGTTGCCTCCGCTCACCAATAAGCATGGCGAACCTGTTGGCGCGGTCTATGGCTATACGACTATGCTGTGGAAGCTAGCGGATGATTTGAATCAAGCCGATGGTCCAACGCATATGGCTGTGGTGCTGGATAAGTCGAGCCAATCATTCCGCAACCGGATTTATGATCAATATAAAGCGCACAGGCCCGATCCACCGGAGGATTTGAGGCCGCAATTCCCGATGATCCGGGATGCGACACGCGCGTTCTCTTTGCCGCTTGTCGAAGAAGATGATGTTGAGGCCGATGACATGATCGCAAGCTATGCGCGGGCGGCGTGTGCGGCCGGCTGGCATGTGACTATCGTCAGCAGCGACAAGGACCTGATGCAGTTGGTTGAACCGTGCATCGACATGTTCGACACGATGAAAAACGAACGCATTCGCACCGAGGAAGTTTACGCGAAGTTCGGCGTCGAGCCGGAAAAGGTGGGCGATGTGCTGGCGCTGATGGGCGACAGCGTCGACAATGTTCCCGGTGTCCCAGGCGTCGGGCCAAAGACGGCAACGAAGCTTATTCAGGAGTTCGGTGACCTCGAAAGCGTTCTCGCCGCCGCGCCGTCAATGAAGCCCTCCAAAATGCGCGATAACTTGATTGAGCACGCGGAAAAGGCGCGCCTGTCTAAAGTGCTGGTGACTTTGAAAGAAGATTGCCCTCTGCCCATCGCAATTGAAGACATGACTTTGGGGACGATTCCGGAAGAACCACTTGCCGCGTTTTTGGAGCATCACGGTTTCAACTCGCTTTTGAAGCGCATCGGCCACGTCGCAAATACTGCCGCCGCCAACAAGGCTATTGCCGGCAACCCGAAGGCTGCAACGAAGGTTGAAGGATCGGCATTAGTACCCACCGCTGGCGGGGCAGCGTCGCCGCCCGTCATGCCCAAAATAGATGTTTCCACCTATGAGTGCGTGACCGACGTTACCCGGCTGGACCATTGGATTGCCCGCGCCCGGGAAACCGGGACATTGGGTTTCGATACCGAAACCGATAGCTTGCAAGCGGCGAGCGCCAA
>JBKBTH010000383.1:0-2043 GCA_046290915.1 Sphingorhabdus sp. | reverse complement strand
GGGCCAGCATCGCCATGTGGCCAAGCAATCCCCCCCTGCCCCGCGCGGCGCTGGCCTTGGCCATGCCTTCGCCGAGGTGAAAGCGACGCTCTCCAACCGCGCCTTTTTATGGCTCGTGTCTGCCGCGTTATTCGGGCTGATCAACCAAGGCATGACGTTTGCGCTCACCAATTACCAACTCGCCTTTCTGTGGCAGCTCCAACAGATGGAAATGCTCTATTATGCGCTGACCCTGTTCTCGACGGTCATCATTGCGTTCATCATTGTCCCGCCCGTATCGGGGCGATTGGGCAAGAAAAACGCGGCGATCCTGTTCGCGCTGATATCGCTGACCTTCACAGCGGCATTATATGGCAGCTGGTTGCTTGGCCTTGTCCCCGGTGCGCCGTCGAACCCATCGATCCTGTTCATGTTTGCCTTGGTAACCATCGCCAACAGCGCTGCCGTAAGTATGATGATGTTGATGTCGTCGATGATGGCCGACGTGGTCGAGGCATCGCAGCAAGAAACTGGCAGACGTTCCGAAGGACTATTTTTCGCCGGCTATTTCTTCATGCAGAAATGCGCCGTTGGCATCGGCACCTTTGCCGCTGGGATGATATTGAGCTTTGCCCAGTTCCCGCAAAATGCAGCCCCGGGCGAAGTCGATGTCGCTGTCCTTGATGGGCTTGCGTTATATTATATGGGCGCCGTGGTGTTCGTTGGAATTATCGGCATTCTGATCCTGCGGCATTTCCCTATTTCGCGTGAAAGTCATAATGAACGCTTGCGCGCCTTGAACACAACGGCAGAGTCTGCCAGTTAACCGGCCAATTAAATATGGAAGAGGACTGAGTCATGGATTTCGATCTCAACGACAAGCAAACTTATTGGCGGGACCGTATCCGCGATCATAATGAACGCTTCCTGCGTCCTCGCGTTGCCGATTATTATGCCGAGCAGGCGGTAGGCGACCGCTGGAAAGTGCTTCAAGTTGTCGAAGAGGAAAAGGCACGGGCGAAAGCTGCTGGCCTTTGGAACCTGTTCATGCCGCCAACGTCAGGCCGCGTGCATGTCGACGACAGCATCCATTTCGACGGCCCTGGCCTGACCAACATGGAATATGCTCTGTGCGCCGAAGAAATGGGCCGTATCGGCTTTGCATCCGAAGTCTACAACTGCTCCGCACCCGACACCGGCAATATGGAAGTGTTCCTGCGTTACGGCACGGCAGAGCAAAAAGAAAAGTGGATGATCCCGCTGATGAACGGCGAAATCCGTTCGGCATTTTTGATGACTGAGCCAGCTGTTGCCTCGTCAGATGCAACCAACATCGAAACATCGATCCGCCGTGAAGGCGACGAATATGTCCTCAACGGCGTGAAATGGTGGTCGTCAGGTGCAGGCGATCCGCGTTGCAAAATCGCGATTGTCATGGGCAAGACCGATTTCGAAGCCAAGCGTCATGCGCAGCAATCGATGGTGCTGATGGAGCTCGACGCGCCGGGCGTGAACATTCTGCGCCACCTGCCCGTGTTCGGATATGACGATGCGCCGCATGGCCATATGGAAATCGAACTCAAGGATGTCCGCATTCCTGCATCGAACATGTTGCTTGGCGAAGGTCGCGGTTTCGAGATCGCACAAGGGCGCCTTGGACCTGGCCGTATTCACCACTGCATGCGCACCATCGGAACAGCCGAAGAAGCGCTGGAAAAAATGTGCAAGCGCCTTCAGTCGCGCGTTGCTTTCGGCAAGACCGTTGCCGAGCACAGCGTGTGGGAAGAACGCATTGCGCGTGCCCGCATTGACATTGAAATGACCCGTCTGCTTTGCCTGAAGGCCGCGGACATGATGGACAAGGTCGGGAACAAAGCTGCGGCTGCGGAAATCGCAATGATCAAGGTGCAGGCACCAAATATGGCGCTCAGCATCATCGACAATGCGATTCAGGCACATGGCGGTGGCGGCGTGTCCGATGACTTTGGTCTGGCATCGGCATGGGCGCATCAGCGGACCTTGCGTCTTGCCGACGGACCGGACGAAGTGCACGCACGTGCCATT
>JBKBTH010000382.1:0-2054 GCA_046290915.1 Sphingorhabdus sp. | reverse complement strand
AATGCGGCGAATTAGTTCCAACATTTTCTGGTCCCTCTTCATTCCTTGGTTGCGAGCATTCGGAAAATCCCACACAAGTGTTAACAAAAGCTTGCAACATGATGAGATTATGGAAAAAAATCCGACAATATTGTTCGTCGTTGCCGCGGCGTTAACCAACGAGAGTGGTGCAATTCTGCTGCAAAAGCGTCCGGACCATGCCTCCATGGGCGGGTTGTGGGAGTTCCCTGGCGGCAAGGTCGAAAAGGGTGAATCCCCCGAGGTTGCCCTTGCGCGCGAGCTGTTTGAGGAGCTTGGTGTCACCGTAGATGTTCGGGACCTTGTACCTGAAACCTTTGCAAGCGAGCCTTTGGGCGACCGAAATTTGTTACTTTTGTTATACCGATGCCTGCAATGGGAAGGCACCCCCAAACTCCATTTTGCCTCAGAACTTCAATGGGTGCACCCAAACGAAATGGCAAAATTGCCGATGCCACCAGCCGATTACCCGCTCGTGGATCGGCTTAATCGCATTTAGCTTTCGGGGTTTTTGGACAGAATATCGGCAAGCGAAACTTGCGCGCTTCCCCGCTTGGCAGGGCGCGGCTGATTTTCAGACGGTGCCCAACCGCTCAGGAATAGATGCGTAAAATATTCCGGAACCCTGCCGGACGCGTCCGCACGTGCTTCAAAAATCTGGTCCAGCCGTTCCATAACGCCTTTGCCAAGATATGTCCGCGGACCAGCCAAAGCATTGCCAATTCCCGAATCACGCACATCGGATACAATGTTGCGCCAGTCGCTATAGCGCACCTCAGTCACATCCTGATCAGCGACGGGCAGGGCAAATCCCGCACGAACAATTAAATCGGCCGCGCTCCGCAAGTCAATTTGCGGATGCATATGGGGCCGAACTTGATCGGCGTCGGACTCCAGAAAGATCGATTTCAATGTACTCAGCGTCCCTGCGCCAAACATATGGCCGAGGAACAAGCCATCAGGCTTCAATATGCGCCGAATTTGGATGAGCGCGCCCGGCAGATCGTTCACGCTGTCCAATGTACCAGCCGACACGACCAGATCGAATGACGCCGGAGGAAAGGGCAGTCTGTCCTCTTCATATCCATTTTGTCCATCGTCAGCGCCACCCACCGATATCAATGGCATATGCGTGCACTGGATATTTGCAGGGATGATTTGCTGCTGCCAGCTTGCGATCGGTCCAATCAGCAGCGCATGTTCGAACACGCGCGTAACAACGGCCAACCGTTCCCCAAGATCCTGCGCAATATGGTTCCAGAGGAACTGGTCACCCTGACGCCGTGATGCACGTTCGCGCAGCGCGCGGCGGCGCTGGCGGTCAAATATTTCAGGCGGGTTGGTGTCGCTGGTCATTTCGGCCTTGTGCAGACGCGGGCTTTATCCGACAAGTCTTCATGGCAATCAGCAGCCAAATTTTCCACGCCGCGCTCAATTGGGCGTTGCCCGAACGCTGCCCATGCTGCGGCACAATAACGCCCGCTGGCGGGCCATTCTGCGCGGAATGCTGGCAACAACTAAGGTTTCTGGCACCGCCATGGTGTCACGGTTGCGCAACACCGTTTGAATATGACCGCGGCGAGCGTGCCTATTGCGCAACATGTCTAGCCAAACCGCCAAAGCATGACGGCATTCGCGCCGCTGTGAAATATGATGACCTATCGGCGAAAGTCGCGCTTCGCCTCAAATATAGTGGAAAGATCGGATTGGCCCACGTGATTGCGCAGCAGCTTGTCCGTCATCTACCCGAGTGTCGTGACAATATCATCATTACGCCCGTTCCGTTACATTGGACGCGGATGTGGTCGCGCAGTTTTAACCAGTCGGCGTTGATTGGCCGCGCGTTGTCTGCGCAAAGCGGCATAGCGTTTGTTCCCGACATACTCGTTCGGCACAAACGCACGCCGAGCATGCGTGGCCTGAATGCCAATGGCCGGCGCAAGGCCGTGGGGCAGGCATTTGCTGTGCATCCAAAATGGCGTGACGGATTAAAGGGCAGCCGCATCATTCTCATCGACGATGTTCTGACCACGGGC
>JBKBTH010000381.1:0-2057 GCA_046290915.1 Sphingorhabdus sp. | reverse complement strand
AACGATAGCGCGATACTTCCTGGCGACAAACCCGGGGAATGGGCTGTAGTTGCGGGTGTCGCCGATGCCTCCGCGCTTGGCGTTTGGAACTTGGCCAAGGCATCTGACATCCTGCCCGAGGGCAGCTACCGATTATTGGACGCCGAAGCCGGCGAAGCCATGCTTGGGTGGGTGCTCGGGCAATATCGATATCATGAATATCTCAGCGAACCGAAAGTAACCGGCGCGCGCGTTCTGCTTGTCCGTGAACCCGGAAAAATCCACAATGTCGTGCTTCAGGCGCGCGCTACGGCTTTGGTGCGCGATCTGGTGAACCGCCCTGCTGGTGACCTTGGTCCCGCCGCGCTTGAGACCGAGGCGAAGCGTATTGCGAAGGCCCATAAGGCAGAGGTTACAGTAACGGCCGGTGAAGCATTGGAAGCTGGCTATCCGCTGATTCACGCTGTCGGCAGAGCGGCCGCGCGTGAACATGCGCCGCGGCTGATTGAGCTGGAATGGGGCGATCCGCGCCACCCGCGCATCGCAATTGTGGGCAAAGGCATAACGTTCGACAGCGGTGGTCTTGATATCAAACCTGCGAGTGGCATGCGGTTGATGAAGAAGGATATGGGCGGTGCAGCCCATGCGCTTGCACTAGCTGAGCTCATCATGGCCGCGCATTTGCCTGTGCGCTTGCATATGCTCGTTGCTGCGGCCGAAAACAGCATTTCGGGCAACGCCATGCGGCCGGGCGATATCATCAAAAGCCGCAAGGGCATTACGGTTGAAATCGATAACACCGATGCAGAAGGCCGCCTTGTACTTGCTGACGCGTTGACCAAAGCGGTCGAGGATCTGCCAGAGCTTATCATCGATTTTGCTACGCTGACCGGCGCGGCGCGTGTCGCGTTGGGTCCTGATTTGCCAGCGATGTTCAGCAATAATGATGAAGCAGCAGAGGCATTAATTGCAGCGTCAAAGGCGCAGGCTGACCCACTGTGGCGGATGCCATTATGGGCACCTTATATGGAGCTTCTGGATAGCGATATTGCCGACATGACAAATAGCGGCGGGGCTTTTGCAGGCGCCGTGACGGCAGCTTTGTTTATGCAGAAATTTGTGCCTGATGATGTGCCTTGGGTACATCTGGATACCTTTGCTTGGCGACCGACCAATAAGCCTGGCAGGCCAAAGGGCGGTGAGGCCCTTGGATTACGTGCAGTCTTCGGCTATCTGGCGGACAAATATCCGGCGCGTTAAGGTGCCATAACATGTGACAAGGTCGGGGGCGTAAGTAGTTGGCAAGCGAACAAATGGGGGCAGGGAAGCGGCCCATATATACATTGAGTGGGCACAGCCTTGTCGGAGACAAGCGCACAACCCCCATTCGCGGTGATCTTGCGGACATCAGTCTGGCCGGAAAGCTGTTCGCACCACATTATGCCGTACCGATGCTGCGCACCGGAATTGCGCCCGTGACCGAAATCCATGCGGAGGCACACGCCACATCCATGCCCGTCAGCGCGTTGATGCATGGTGAGGAGTTCGCTGTGCTTGATGTCGCCGGTGAATGGGCTTGGGGCTATTGCCTGCACGATAATTATCTGGGCTATCTGCGCTTTGCCGAATTGGGCGATGACTTTGACGCCACGCATATCGTCAGCGCGCCCGCAACATTGCTGGTGGCGGCACCCACGACGAAAGCGCCTGTGTTGGCACGTTATCCGATGGGTGCGCAGTTGCTTTGCGGCAGCCCAAGCGAGTGCGGCAATTATCTGGCCTGCGAAAACGGATTTGTGCCATTGACGCATTTGTCGGAAATTGGACGCGTTGCTGCGTCACCTGCAGATTTGGCAGAGCAGTTGGTTGGGACGCCCTACAGCTGGGGTGGGCGCAGCGGAAATGCGATCGACTGTTCTGGCCTTGTGCAATTGGTGTTCGGATTAAAGGGCCATATGCCCCCACGCGATGCCGATATGCAGCAGGCCGAATTTGGCGAAGAACTGGCCGCGGGCGAAGCGTTGCAACGTGGTGATTTGGTGTTTTTCCCCGGCCATGTCGGCATCATGGCGGATGCC
>JBKBTH010000380.1:0-2065 GCA_046290915.1 Sphingorhabdus sp. | reverse complement strand
GATCAGCAGCTGATACAGCAAGCCAAAGCGTTCCGGATCTGAATGGCAAATGACCGAACGCGACAGTTCGGCAAATCCCTTGGGAACGCCAATGGGTGCAGCCTCAATATTGCTTTCCGGATTGGCGAACAGGTCCGTCCGCTGTTCGCCGACTTGCCATACAATGTCCGCCGGACGCGCGCCAAGACGCAACAGGCCGCGGCATTGTTCGCGCCAGCCGTCAAAATCGTCTTCACTCGCCAGCCGGGCGGTAATCATGCAAACAACTCAAGCTGATGCACCTTGGGCGCGACTGATGCGCGCAGATGCTCCATGTCGGTCAATGCGCCGGGGCTCCAACCTTCAGCAGTTATGAATGGCCGGATTTTGGCGATGGACACAGTCAGTCTGCCGACATCCTCAAGCCGCAACCGACGCCAGCGCCGCGCCTTAACAATGGCGTCGACAGCCTTCGTTCCAAGTCCTGGAACACGCCACAGCATGGCCTTGGGCGCGCTGTTCACATCCAACGGGAATTGCGCGCGATGCTTCAGCGCCCAAGCAAGTTTGGGATCAATGTCGAGTGGCAGCATGCCATCGGCATCGGCTGCATTGACCACCTCTTGCGGAGCAAAGCCATAAAACCGCAGCAACCAATCCGATTGGTACAGCCGGTGCTCGCGCATCAGTGGCGGGCGTTGCAGCGGCAACACGGCACTCGCGTCGGGAATAGGACTGAATGCCGAATAATAGACGCGGCGCAAACCAAAGCGATCATAAAGGCCGTTGGCGCGCTTAACGATATCGCTGTCCGTCGCGCTGTCGGCGCCCACGATCATTTGTGTGGATTGACCGGCAGGGGCAAAATTCGGGGCGCTTCGGTATTTCTTTTTTGCATCGCGACCGTCGAGGATGGATTCTTTGAGGCCGCCCATAGCGCCTTCAATCCGCTCTTCCGACTTTTCCGGCGCTAGCTTTTGCAGGCCAGCGCGCGTGGGCAATTCGACGTTAATTGATAGCCGGTCGGCATGCCGTCCAGCAGCCTCAAGCAATTCCGGATCAGCATCAGGAATGGTTTTGAGGTGGATATAACCCCGGAAGTCATGGTCTTCCCGCAAACTGCGCGCGACCTCGACAATCTGCTCCATCGTGTAGTTCGAGCTTTTGATGATGCCCGACGAGAGGAACAAACCCTCAATATAATTGCGCTTATAAAAATTCAGCGTCAGGTCGACGACTTCTTTGGGCGTAAACCGCGCGCGGCGAACATTCGAGCTCTTGCGATTGATGCAATAATGGCAGTCGAAAATGCAGCTGTTGGTCAGCAAGATTTTCAGCAGCGAAATGCAGCGACCATCGGGCGCATATGCATGACAGATCCCCATGCCTTCGGTCGATCCAATACCGCCCGATTTGCTGCTGGACCGTTTAGACGTTCCCGAAGACGCGCAGGAGGCATCATATTTTGCCGCATCGGCAAGAATCGCGAGCTTTTCTGAAATCTGAAGTTGTGACATGTGTTCCATATATGTTCTTGATACGGCAGTGTCTATGCGCAATAGGACAAAGATGCCTTCAATTTGAAAGTTTGGTGAGCTTCGTGCAGCAGCGCTTGCGTGAACTTTCGCCGAAGCATGCGGTTTACATCGTACCTGCTACTACCCATATTCTGGATCAGAAAAGGACAGCTATTATCTCCCGAACCGCAGCACAACATTGGATAGAGCCGCACGCGCATGGCATTTATGTAAAGCCTGCAGACATGTGGATTGATCCTTCGCGTCCCGCAGAGCGCGCGCTTGTTACCCATGGCCATGCCGACCATGCACGCAGCGGTCATGGTGCGGTGTGGGCCACACCCGAAACGCTTGCCATCATGGCGCTGCGATATGGAACCGAGATGGGTACGCCAGTGCCTTATGGTGAGGGGTTCGAAAGCCGGGGCGTGAAAATAAGCTTCCACCCCGCGGGGCATGTGCTTGGGTCAGCGCAGATATTGCTTGAGCATGCGGGCGAACGTGTTGTTGTGACGGGGGATTATAAGCGGCGTTTTGACCCCACATGCACGCCATTCGAACCCGTTGCC
>JBKBTH010000379.1:0-2070 GCA_046290915.1 Sphingorhabdus sp. | reverse complement strand
ATCAGCCTCCTGCAGACGGTCGAACTGCTCATGCAGAATAACCCAGAAAGTCGAACCGACTACGCCCTTATTGATGTGGGCTTCGGTTAGACCACCGACCCACAAGTCAACCCGGTCGATACCCTTTACAGTATTGCCATCCACCAAGACGATGTCCGGGTTCGCGGCAACAAAGGCATCAATAGCTTCCTGTGTTTCGAGCACGAGGTCAGGATAGGCCTGCTTGAACTGACCGATCACAAGATCGCTGAGGTTATTGCGGGTCTGGAAGTCGTCCCACGAAGTGTATGGCGATAAGCCTTCGCGGACATATTCAATTGCTTCCGCAACATAGGGATCCGTTGAGTTCATCAATGATTGACGCA
Organism: Sphingorhabdus sp.; assembly: GCA_046290915.1. GTDB lineage: Bacteria > Pseudomonadota > Alphaproteobacteria > Sphingomonadales > Sphingomonadaceae > Sphingorhabdus_B. Next base: position 1,705 of record JBKBTH010000379.1, on the reverse strand, counting down.
CTTGGTTCAATGTACCCAGGCCAAGATCACGGCCGCGGGCGACGTTGAACGAGAACAAGTCAGCGCTGATGCGAACAAGATCATTGCGAACGGCATCGACAATGTTTGCATCGATTTCTTCGGCAGGCTGGTTCACAATTCCACCGATAATGGCATTTGCGCCAATCTGCGCATATCCGGGCTGCGGGTTGTATCCAAAGGCCTGAAGTTGTTCGATCGGAGCGGTAAACACCGTTGGGTTGTTGCTTGGGTTGAGGAAGGCATCGAACAATGTCACTTCGATTGGTTGACCTTCATCATTCAACACACGAACCGTCTGTTGAATGAGTGAGTGGCCAAAGCGGAATGCCGTCCCTGCAAACTCATGTGAGATGCCCACGTTGACCGTTGGATCGTAACCGCCCCAACCATGGCTGCCGTTGCCCTTCATACCGCCAAGCAGCTGATCCGTGAAATCTGTCCATGCCACGCGGGCATATTCAGTCTCGTTGATCATTTTCGCGGCTTGATACACTTCCTCGGCACTTCCTTCAAAGCCAGCGGCCTTGAGGTTTTCGACATGGAAGTTGTGGTTTCGCGCCCAGATAGTGTGGATCGAGGTCAGCGTGATGTTCTCGTTCACGCGACCGTCACCAGCGATAATATGGTCGAGAAGGCTAATGAAGGGGTTGGTATCCAGCAAAAGCGGCTGACCACTGCCCATGAAATCCGAAGCCATTTCCTTCACCATTGCGGCGTTAATTGTGCCGTCTTCGGCAACCAAGCCAGAATAATATGTCTGGAAACTGGTCTGGAAGTCACCATCTACGAACAAGGTATCATTGGCCCAATGCTCTTCGATCAACTGACGCAATGTCGGCAAAAGGTCGAACGCTGGATTGCTGGGATCTGGGTCGCCAGCAAACAATGTTGCGCCCGAACCACCCTGACCATCACCCGCCCTAAGGAACGTACCGACCAATGTGCCTGTGCCATAGGCCTGGTTCTGGTCAATGTAGTTCGACGTGTTGTTTTTGTGTAGCGGGTTGCCGTCGGCATCAAAGCCCACAACTGATCCACGGGTGAGGTCAGCGGGGTTATTGGTGCCAGGACCGCGACCGGTGCCAGGGGCGCCGATTTGAATTGTGCCGCTGCCGCCCTTCACCAGGAAGTCTAAACCGTGGCTTAGATACTGGCTGAATGCTGAGAAGAATAGATTAGAGTTGTTTGCTTGAGGCGCCAAATTGGCCTCTTGCGCGCCGATGACGTTACTGATCATCCGCGCATCCAATCCATCAAAAATCGGATTGACTGCGCGGTTGATAACAACCGCCTCGCCGGTGTCAGCATTCACTGTGGTGATAGGGTCGCCATAGCGCGCTTCGGTTAAGCGAATGAACGGCGTACCGCCCGCACCATATTCCGGGTTCGCAATGTTGTTACCGTCACCTTCCAACGTCCGCACACCGGAGACGCTTTCGCCATAGGGCTGTCCGTTGACGAGCGCCTTTAGCCCAACCAGATCAGATTGGGTTAGGATGAAACCAGGCGCGATGACGGCAACATCATCATTCTCGATATTATTGTTGCCGTTATTGTTGTTGCCATTGTTTGGCGCGACTGGAGCAGTCGGAGCAGCAGGCGCCGGAACCTGTGCTACAGGCGCTGCCGGTGCTGGTGCAGCTACTGGCGTTGGCGCTGCAGCGACTGGTGCGGCAGGTGTTTC
>JBKBTH010000378.1:0-2075 GCA_046290915.1 Sphingorhabdus sp. | reverse complement strand
TGTTGATCCGCACATCGGGCGAGCAACGGCTTTCGAACTTCATGCTGTGGCAAGCGGCTTATGCCGAATTCTGGTTTACAGAAACGTTGTGGCCCGATTTCAGTAAGGACGAGCTTGCACAAGCTTTGACAGAGTTTTCGACGCGTGAACGACGTTATGGTGGTCGATGAACGATAAGGTCGTGCCGTTGATGAAGCCACGTTCCGACCTGGGCGTGCGGACATTGTCGAGCGTTGCCATGATGTCGGTCGCCATCGGCGCAATCTGGATCGGCGGCTATGCGTTTATGGCGCTGATCGTTCTGGTCGGATTGGGCGTATATTGGGAGTTTGCAAAGCTGACGCTTGGCTTTGCCAGTAATCTACCCAAACGCATCATCTGGCTTGTCGGCGGACTTTTGTACGTTGGACTGGCCTGTTTCACTTTGCTGCTGTTTAGCGCACCATTCTTTGGAATGACGCCGACGATCATGCTCATCGCTGGTGTCATCGGAACCGATGTCGGGGCGTATTTTGCGGGACGGACATTCGGCGGGCCAAAAATTGCGCCGCGGATTAGTCCATCGAAAACATGGTCCGGTTTGCTGGGCGGGATGGTTGGCGCAGGGTTGACCATGATTGCTATTCAGGCTGCGATTTACGCATTCAGGGGCGGCCATGCGGGCGATGGCGATGTATATCTGGCATATGGTTGGCAGCGGCTTGCTTTGACCGGCGCCGCACTTGCAGTGGTTGCGCAAATGGGCGATTTTTTCGAAAGCTGGATGAAGCGCCGGGCAGGGGTAAAGGATTCGGGCGGACTTATCCCCGGACATGGCGGATTGTTTGATCGCACAGACGGTTTGATTGCCGTTGCATTTGTCGCCGGCCTGATCACTGTTTCGCAGAGCGTAATGGGCAGTTAGGGATGACACGCAGCATTTCGATATTCGGAGCCACTGGCTCTGTTGGTCTTTCTTCCCTTGACCTCGTGCGGCAGCACCGCAACGCATATCGTGTCGTCGCGCTAACCGCTAATGGCAATGCCTCAGCCATCGCAAAGCTCGCCATTGAATTTGGCGCAGAGCTGGCGGTTGTCGCCGATGAGGCTGCGTATCCGGAACTGAAAGAAGCGTTGGAAGGCACAGGCATTGAAGCGGCTGCAGGTGCGCAAGCGCTTGTCGAGGCCGCTCAACGTGATGTCGATTGGACCATGGCGTCTATCGTCGGATGCGCTGGACTGCCGCCCACCATGGCTGCGATACAGGCGGGCAAAACCGTCGCCCTTGCCAATAAGGAAGCGCTGGTTTCTGCAGGCGCGCTGATGATGGCCGCTGTGCGGCAATCAGGTGCAGCCTTGTTACCCGTAGACAGCGAACACAACGCCATTTTCCAGTGCCTTGCGGGTAGCAAGCTGGAACATGTCCGCAAAATCACGCTGACCGCAAGTGGGGGCCCGTTCCGGTCGTTCTCGCTTGAACAGATGCGCAACGTCACGCCCGCGCAGGCAGTGGCGCATCCCAATTGGGATATGGGCGCAAAAATCAGCGTGGATTCTGCGACGATGATGAACAAGGGCCTTGAGCTGATTGAGGCATTTCATCTGTTTCCCGTTGGCCTCGATAAGCTCGACATTCTGGTGCATCCGCAATCAGTGATCCATTCGATGGTGGAGTATGCCGATTGTTCGACACTGGCGCAGCTCGGTTCGCCCGATATGCGCATTCCAATTGCCAGCGCGCTTGCTTGGCCCGAGCGTATTGCCACAAACTGCAAACCGCTGGATCTCGGGACCATTGGTCAACTGACGTTCGAGCAGCCTGACATCGTGCGTTTCCCTGCACTTCGGTTGGCACGTGCGGCCATTACCGAGGGCGGGGCAAAGCCGGCAATCCTGAATGCAGCCAATGAAGTGGCGGTCGAAGCGTTCTTGGGCGGTCGGATTGGATTCCTAGACATTGCCAACTTGGTAGAGGCAACATTGACGGCCTATGTGCCGCCCGCACCGACGAATTTGGACGATCTGTTCAGCATCGATGCAGATGCCCGCATCTATGCGCGGCGCGAATTGGAGAAATTGACGAGTGGCAACTGAAT
>JBKBTH010000377.1:0-2077 GCA_046290915.1 Sphingorhabdus sp. | reverse complement strand
CGGAATGGTCAGCTGCGGCGTGGCAAACACCTTTTCGGTGGTTGGCGCATATTGGATGAGTTCAAAACGTTCATCGCGATAGACCACCGCGCCCTTCGCGGTCGCTACATTCTCGCCAAGCTTTAACGGCTTTTTGTTGACCTGGCTCACCATCATGTCGTTGTGAACCATATCATTATAGGCGTTCTTCAGACCCTTCACGAGGCTAAGGCCGCCGGAGTCCACCAGCCGTTTTTGCGCGGTCGGGTTGCCGATCAGCGTGTTGGTCGGCGACATCGCATCAATGATGATCTGCGAAATGACGGTGGCGCGATCGCGTTCAAGTGCGTCGAGCTCTAAATCCTCAATGTAGCTTTTAACGCCCTTTTGCACCGCCAGATAATATTGCGCGCCCGCTTTGAAGAACGGGTTGAACGTCCAGGCCGGGTCCATGAAGCGCTTGTCCTTGGGGTCAGGCGCGAGGTCTGACTTGCCGGTCATAATCTTGACGACGTCTTCGGAGAAGTTGGTGGTTGCTTTCCACGCCTTGTCAGGGTTCGTCGCGGTCTGGCGCAGCATCAGACCAATTGCGCCGATGAAATCCTCCCGCGCTAAACCTGCCAGCGGACCAAGCGCCATCGTTGCATCATTGGCGGCATCAAACGCACCAGCAACGCCGGAAAATGGTGCGCCTTTCTCTTTCGCGCTCTTCGTTCCGGTCTTCTTTCCAGCTCCGCTGTCCGCTTTTGTCGCCATCTTTATCTCCTCTTCCCAAGATGGAGGATTACATGCCCTGTCGCCTGCGTCAATCGCGCATCAACCCAATGGGAAATGGCGCAAAATTGGCTTCGGAACAAACTACGGATGCACCCCGTTTGAATGGCAAATGAGGATTTTAAAATGAACCAAGCTGCTTCCCGCCTGACCATGCTGACCCGTCTTGGCTTTGCCGCCCGTGGGTTGCTGTATCTCGTGATTGCGGCGTTGGTCATCACCACAGGACGGACGGAAGATCCGGCAGGCGCGTTGCAATATCTTGGGCAAGGCGGCGGAAAAATTCTGCTCATCATCCTGACGGCAGGCCTCATCGCTTACGGCCTATGGCGGTTGAGCGACGCCGTTTTTGATATCGAGCAGAACGGCAATGGCAAATCGGCGATGGTCAAACGCGCAGGCGCAGCTGCCAGCGCGCTGGTGCACTTCTTTCTGGCATGGCAAGCGATCAAGCTGACGCAAGGCATCGCCAGCGCCCAAGAGGGTGGCGCGCAGGAACAAGCCTCATCCCTGCTTCAACTGCCCGGTGGTGCCACTTTGCTCCTTTTAGGCGGACTGGTCTTGGTTGGGGTCGGGATTTTCCAGCTCGTCAAAGTCGCCAAAGCCAGCTTTCTTGAACATCTCGACCCGCACATTGCGTCCGAAAATTGGGTCGAGTGGACCGGCCGCGCGGGATATGCAGCACGGGGCATCGTCTTTTTGATTACCGGCGCGTTTCTGTTCAATGCCGGGTTGGCCGGACAAGCAAGCGAAGCGGGTGGTATGGCCGAGGCATTGACGTGGCTCAACCATCCATGGGACAGCGTCGTTGCGGTTGGTTTAATGGCGTTCGGCCTCTTCAGCCTGATTGAAGCACGCTACCGTGTCCTGCGCGATGTTCCCGTCGGGAAGATTCGCCGCGGAATCGGTGTATAGGCAGGACAGTTCCCATCACCCTGCCCTTTGAATTGAATAGCTACCATATCGTCCTTGCGGTCGTCGGTTGCGCTATTTTATTTGCGCACTGGATACCAAGGTGGATTTCAGGGCGTGAGCCAGCTGCATCGGCATTGCTTATTGGGGCCGGCTATCTTGCCTTTGCTTTCGTCCCGGGTGTTCCCTCCGCACTCAACCCGGTTACGACACCCAAAATCTGGGAAATGGTCAGCGAGGTTTGCGTCATCATTGGCCTGTTTGGTGTTGGCATACGCATCGACAAGTTGCGCGCGCTGACAAAATGGCGTCCGACATTGCGGCTACTCATAGTGGCGATGCCGCTCACCATCGCGGCAGTGGCGATGCTGGGGATGTTCGCGGGAATGACCGTCGCGGCGGGGCTTTTGCT
>JBKBTH010000376.1:1806-2086 GCA_046290915.1 Sphingorhabdus sp. | reverse complement strand
CGCTTCAAATGCAACAGCTGCGCGGGTCTTCATTTTGGTGGGGTCTCCCTGTGACTGCCAACGGCTTTTCCATTAACCAAGCGAACGCGCAAGCCTAGATTCCCGCATACCACTCATAGTCACCCACATCTTCCCAATATCCGCCTTTTCCACCATGGAATTTTGTCAGATCATCGGTCGCTTCAATACGCATGACATATTTGGCCTGCTTGTAACCCAGTTGCCTTTCGACACGCAGACGGACAGGTGCGCCATATTTGACCGGCAACGTTTCGCCGTT
>JBKBTH010000376.1:0-1796 GCA_046290915.1 Sphingorhabdus sp. | reverse complement strand
CAATAAACGCAGCGGCGTTCCCTGCCATTTTGCAATCGCGCTCCAACCCTCAACACAATCATGCCGTGTTATTTGGGTTCGCGCTGGCATACCCCGCAGCATTTCCAGACTGACATCCAAGGGGTTTGCCACCATGCCATCGATACGCAGTTTCCAATCAGCAAAATTGTTGCTGACATGCGCGAGATACTCCGCCGAGGTACCCGACAGCGATCCGTTGGTTTTGAAAACGGGCGAAATGTCTGACACAGCGAATTCAGGCGCTAGCGCAGCCCTGTCCATCAAGCTTCTGTGCACGACATTGTTTAGCGACTCGGCTGTGCGCAACGCCGACCGGAATGTGTCGTTTTTGTTCAAGGCATCGCAACCGCCAAGCACCAGCGCGCTGCCACCCAAAGTTGCGCTGCGCAAAAGTGCACGTCGTCCGATGATGTCACGGTCGTTTTTCATGCTTCCTCTCCCGTCGTGTTGACTTGAGGTGCCTGTGGAACCTTGCCGGTAATCATTGAACGAATGCTGCTGATTGGCCCGGACAGCAGCACCATCACCAGATGCAGCAGCACGAAACTGAACAAAAGCGCGGCACAAATGAAGTGGATCGAACGCGCCGATTGCCGACCTGCGAACACATCGAGCAACCACGGCATTGCCGCATTCATGGCGGGCGACATGGCAAGGCCAGTGAAAATCATCAGCGGCAACAAGATGAAAATCACGCCTACATAACTGAACTTCTGCAGGACATTATATGTACCAGCACCATGCGCATCAAAGCGCAGCCGTGCATGGTTTTTAATGTCGCTCCAGATATTCCCGATTCCCCATTCGGCCCGCCTGATATGCAGATGCTGGCGGATGTGGCCGTTGAACAACGACGCCGCCATGAAGCCACTCAGCCCAAGTGCGAACAGCCATGCAAAGGCAAAATGCCAACGCCGCGCTGCGCCAAGATTGTACCCCGTGGGTATTGTCGCCCAACCCGGGAAGGCAACGCGGCGGACTTTTTCATTGGCGCCCAATGACAATCCCAATACGCCTGTGGTTTCTAGCGTCGTAGCTCCGACTTTCACAAATCCGGTTGTTCTGGTGTCATCAATCTCCAGCCAAGGACGGTCCTCGCGCGATCCGTACTCGCCCCAATAGAGGCGCGGATGCGCATTGAAAATCATCAGACCACTCATCAGCAAAACCGTGAGTGTCACAACGTTCAGCCAGTGCCAAATCCGTGTGGTGGCTTTGTGCCGCTGTACCAGATTATCCGCCATTGACCGTTCGCCCCACGATTGATGCTGTTGAACACTATGCCAATGTGCTGTTGACCACAACAGATACGCATGTGCCCGCACGCTGGATGCGTGGGGTTGGGCTAAGGTCCCTGCGCGCTTGCATTTTCACCAGCCAACATTCCTGCCATTCGTGGAACCGGCCGTGCGACGATAACCCCCATATCAACCGCACCATTGGTTTTGCCCAGAGCAGCGACACCGGACAATTCTGGAACCACGCCAATGATGTTGGCCGACAGCGGCGCCACTCTCAGCTTATAATTCCCGTAAGGAATGAACTCGAAGAGGAAAAAGCCATCAAACTCACTGCGTGTCGATTTCACGACACGGCCATTTTTATCGACAAGCTCAAGATCCACACCGCTCAACGGCTTTCCGCCCTCGCGTTGCAAAGTTCCGGATATTTCACCCGCTGAAACAAGCGGTAGTTCGATGATCGTTGGAATGCCGGGCCGTGGTGTCACCACAATGCCGCTGGTCGCGGGCTGAACAAAAGGATCGGGCAAGCTT
>JBKBTH010000037.1:7239-10546 GCA_046290915.1 Sphingorhabdus sp. | reverse complement strand
GCAGCCGAAGCACGCGCGAAAATCGTTTACGAACGCCTGATCAACATCACCGATGACCCCGGCATTAAAGAAGCCCTTGGCTTTTTGATGACGCGTGAGATTGCGCACCAAAAGTCGTTTGAAAAGGCGCTGTACGCCATCAACGACAATTTCCCGTCGGGAAAACTGCCCGGCATGGAGGAATATGCCAGCCTTTATGTCAATAGCTCGCAAGGTGTCGGTGATGTTGATGGGCCATGGAACAGTGGCGACAATTGGGACCGCGACGATGGGCCGACGCCTGCGCTTGATGGTGGCCCCGGTACGGCAACGGTCGGTCTGGACAAGGCAGACAAGAAACTGGCCGAAGTTGCGATGGAGCGACTGCAATCTGATCCGAAACTTGACCCGATCACAGGCGCCGACCTTGGTGCCGGACCCGGTGCCGGTCGCACGACAGACGTGTCTTAAGGGAGAACCGCACATGGATGCTTGTTCGCATGGATTTCGTTCAGACCTGTTAAGCCTTAAGACGGCGTCCTATGCGGTCATGCATCTGTGTGTTGCCATTGCCGTCGCTTATGCCCTTACGCTGGATTGGCGTAAGGCATTGGCGATTGGCATATTGGAACCGTTCGTTCAGACTTTCGCCTTCACGTTCCATGATCGCTATTGGCGCAAACGCGAACGTGGGAAGGCGCACGAAGTGCCGCATGCATCCTCGCCTATCATAAGCTGACTCAATTGCGCGGCGCTTGTCTGCGGTAACTGAGTGCCTCTGCGATATGGATGCGGCCAACGTCGGCTGAACCCGCAAGATCCGCAATCGTTCGGGCGACCCGCAAGATGCGTGTGTAGCCTCGTGCAGATAGCCGCATCGCCTCGGCGGCTTGCGCCAGCAATTTCTGGCCAGCGGCGTCCGGACTGGCAAAGGCCGCCAGCGCATCACCGTCTAGATCCGCATTGGTGCGCAGACCAGTCCCTGCCAGCCGCGCGCTCTGGATATGGCGCGCTGCGTCTACGCGCGCGGCTACCTCAGCAGACCCTTCGGCAGGCGGAGGTAGGACCAGGTCCGCTGCGCGCACCGCCTGCACCTCAACATGCAGGTCAATGCGATCAAGCAACGGTCCGGATATCTTGGCCTGATAGTCAGCGGCGCAGCGTGGTGCGCGGCTGCAGGCCAGAGCCGCATCGCCCAGATGCCCGCATCGGCACGGGTTCATGGCGGCCACCAGCTGCACATTGGCGGGGAATGTCACATGGCTATTGGCGCGCGCAATGCTGACCTCGCGTGTTTCCAACGGTTGCCGCAGACTGTCGAGAACAGCGCGCTGAAATTCTGGCAATTCATCCAGAAACAGCACGCCCAAATGCGCAAGGCTCACTTCACCGGGCCGAATGCGCAGGCCGCCGCCAACCAACGCGGGCATAGATGCGCTGTGGTGCGGCGCTCTAAATGGCCGGGTACGCATCAACCGCCCGCCCTCCAACGTTCCTGCAACCGATGCAATCATCGACACCTCAAGCGCTTCGGCGGGCGTTAGTTCGGGCAAGATACCCGGCATGCACGACGCCAAAAGCGACTTTCCTGCGCCCGGTGGACCCACCATGCACAAATTGTGACCACCAGCGGCGGCAATCTCCAGCGCGCGTTTGGCAGTCTCCTGCCCCTTCACCATTTTCATGTCAGGGCCGCCTTTGCGCGGCTCAGCGATGCCGGGTTCGGGCGTTCGAAGCAGCGACTGACCCTTTAAGTGATTGAGTAATGCCAGCAGATCCGGCGCTGCGATAACTTCAATCTCCCCTGCCCATGCGGCCTCTGACCCCTGCACCGCCGGACATATCAGCCCCATGCCGCGTGACGACGCGTGCAACGCCGCCAACAGTACTCCGGGTGATCCCGCAACGCGGCCATCCAGCCCAAGCTCCCCCACCACGACATATTGGGCCAGCGTCTCTGCATCGACCAACCCCATCGCACACAACAGCGCCAGCGCAATGGGCAGGTCATAATGCGAGCCTTCCTTCGGCAGGTCCGCAGGCGACAGATTGATCGTGATCCTTTTGGGCGGGAGCGCAAGTCCAAGCGCTGATATCGCCGCCCGCACGCGCTCGCGGCTTTCGGCCACAGCCTTGTCCGGAAGGCCAACAACAGCAAATCCAACCATGCCGGGTGCGACCTGACACTGCACCTCAACACTGCGCGCTTCGAGCCCGAGATAGGCAACCGTCGAGACTATCGACACCATGAATCTTTTCCCCGCCGGACAGGATACAAACCCCCGCTGCATCGGGATGTAGACGCAGCGGAGGTCCGGCCAACCGGTCCAGTGGTCGACGGAGCCTTCATGCGGGGCAAATCGGGTGCCGGACAATTGCCGGCGCTTCGTATACCAAGCGTTGGCACATGGGGCCGGCGTCAAGACCGCGATATGTCCCTAAATTCTGTTTAACCCTTTGCGGTTACGTCCCGGCAATGCTCGATGCGGCAATACCAACATTATGGAGGCACGTTCTGCATCACGTCTGTTGGCCCTTGCGCTGCTCGCCAGCAGCGCGAGCGCGTCCTTCGCGTTCGATAGCGTCGATGTCGAAACCGACGTCTACGCTTGGTCGGAGACAGCGGAACCTGTCGCCCCTAAAGCCATATTGGCCCAGTACGGCCCGTTTCAAGTCATCGCGCCCGACCGCGCAGAACTGAACGGCAGCATTGAAAGCGACACGCCTGCTCAATTCGCGGCAATGCTGCGCGCGTTTCCTGCGATACGGAATATCGACATGGTCGATTGTCCGGGCACGGGCGATGACGAGGCCAATTTGTCGTTGGCGCGCATGGTTCGCAAGGCAGGGATCGCGACTTATGTCCCCAATGGCGGCTCGGTTCGATCTGGCGGTGTCGAATTGTTCTTGGCAGGCGTAAAACGAAGAGCCGCCCCCGAAGCAGAGTTCGCCGTGCATAGCTGGGTCGATGAAGACGGGATGGAACCCGGCGATTTTGCCGAAAGCGATCCGGTAAACCGCGAATATGTCGCATATTATCGCGAAATGGGCATGAGCGCAGAAAAGGCCAAGGCGTTCTACGCGCTCACTAACAGCGTACCGCATGACGACGTGTTGTATCTCAAGCCACGGGATATTGCCGCCTATCTACCGCTCGACTGAGTATCCGTAACACTTAAAATCGCGAAGCGGAGCCGAAGCATTTCATACCTCCAGCCCTCGCTGCTCCAAGCTTCGATTGATAGATGCCGACCGATTGCTATGCTTTCTTACATGACCACGAGTCGGCCCCTTCCCTGCACTGCCCTTCAGCGTGCGTATGGAGCGC
>JBKBTH010000037.1:4939-7139 GCA_046290915.1 Sphingorhabdus sp. | reverse complement strand
TAGATGAACGCTTTGACAACACCACGTTGGCTGACTTGGGTCGCCATACTCTTCCTGCTCTGGAACCTCATCGGCGTCAGCGCCTTTTTCAGCCAGTGGACGATGTCCGCCGCCGACATCGCCGCGCTGCCGCAGATTGAGCGTGATTTATGGGTATCGATGCCGGGCTGGGCTTGGGCGGCCTATGCAATCGGCGTTGGCATCGGAACGCTTGGCGCAATCGGCCTGCTGATGCGCAAATTCTGGGCCCCGCTTGCTTTTGCGTTCAGCCTTATCGCGATCATTATCCAGTTCAGCTACCCCTTCTTCATCGCCCAAGGCGCCCAAACCGACATTACCATGCTCGCGTTCCCGATGTTCATCGTCGTCATGGCGGTGGTCCAGTGGCAATTGTCGCGGCACTGGCAACGCAAGGGCTGGCTAGGCTGAATTGTCCCAAAAAGGTGGCAGGTAATGAGCAAGAACACAATTTGCGTCTGGTATGACAGGGACGCGGAAGAAGCCGCAAATTTCTACGCCGCAACCTTTCCCGACAGCCATGTCGGCGCGATCCATCGCGCCCCGAGCGATTCCCCCGGAGGAAAAGCGGGTGATGTGATGGTTGTCGAATTCACCATCTGCGGCATCCCTTGCATTGGCCTCAACGGCGGTCCCATATTTCCGCATAGCGAGGCCTTTTCATTCCAGATCGCGACCGAAGATCAGGAAGAAACAGACCGCTACTGGACTGCCATCGTCGGAAATGGTGGCGCGGAAAGTCAGTGCGGATGGTGCAAGGATAAATGGGGCGTCAACTGGCAAATCACGCCGCGCATCCTGACTGAAGCGATAGCGCAAGGCGGCGATGTCGCCAAACGCGCGTTCGATGCAATGGCGCAAATGGTAAAGATCGACGTCGCAGCGATTGAAACGGCGATGCGCGGATGAACCTGATGCTTGGTCCAACCAATCAGAACACAACAAGGAGAGGAAGATATGGCCTCCACGTCAGAAAATGGATGGGAACTCTCAATCACCCGCCTGATAAACGCACCACCTGAGAAAGTGTGGGACGTGATGGCCAACCGGATCAATGAATGGTGGTGCCCTACGCCTTGGCGAGCTGAATTTGAAAAGCTCGAACGCCGCGCTGGCGGTGCATCCAATTGCACGATGTATGGCCCCGATGGCGAGGTGCAACCGAACGCGGGCTATGTGCTCGCTTGGGATGAAGGCCGCCGCTTTGCCTTTACCGATGCCGTTGTTGACGACCTGATGCCCGCAGGTCCCTTTATGATAGGAATCTGGTCGGTCGCGCCAGAAGGTGACGGCACCCGTTATACTGCAACTTGCCGCCACTGGACCGAAGCCGATTGCCAGCGCCATAAGGAAATGGGTTTCGAGGAAGGCTGGGGTGCATGCGCAGACCAGTTGGTAGCGTTGGTAGAAGCCTAAAAATCTACCTGTTCATAATGTTTGGGCGGGGTGATCACTTCCATCCGCTCGGACAATAACGGGCGGAAGCTGGGCCGCGATTTGAACATCGCATACCACGCCTTGGTTTGCTCATGCCCTGTCCAGTCGATACCGCCGAGATAATCAGCGACCGAAATTTGTGCAGCCGCGGCAAGATCCGCCATGCTCATGACTGAACCTGCCAACCATGCGCGGTGATCAATAAGGTAATCGATATAATCGAGATGTCCGTTGGCCAGCTTCATGGCCTCACGCAGCACCTTCGATTCTGGCGGCTGCCGGTCGATCAGGCGTTTTTTCATCCGCTCGTGAAGAAGCGGCTGTGTTACATCGCCATAAAATTGTTCATCAAACCATGCCACCAGCCGGCGTGTTTCGGCACGGTACTGCGCGGTGCCGCTGATCATCGGATTAGCCGGAACGGTTTCATCGATATATTCGGAGATCGCGACCGAATCGACCAAAGTGATATTGCGTTCGGAGTCGCGCATCACGGGCGTACGGCCAGCGGGGTTCATTTGTAGAAACTCGTCGCGCTGTTCCCACGGATTTTCGCGCACCAGGCTGTATGGCACACCCTTCTCACCCAAAAGGAGACGTACCTTACGCGAAAACGGACACAGCGGATATTGATGGAGATGCCACATGTCTGTCTGTTAGGGCTGGTTAACCGGAATGTGAAGGGGCGCGCCATAAAAGCGCAGATTTAGTTGGATTTGGCGACTTCGCCGGGCTCTCGCTTCGC
>JBKBTH010000037.1:506-4842 GCA_046290915.1 Sphingorhabdus sp. | reverse complement strand
GCCTCCTTTGCCATTTCTGCATCGATCTTGGCCTCTGCTGCCTTCACCTTGCGTTCGGTTTCGGCATATTGGCTGTCAAAATCCTTCTGACAGCCAGCAAGCAGGATCAACAAAGCGAACGAAGCAAGGCGCATCAATAATCCTTTTTATACCGCACATTGACGTTCGACGTGCCGCCGCTGCCAATCTGGCTTAGCACCGACAAGGCTGGGGTCAGGCTTATTTCCAGCTGCGTTGCGGTATAGCCACGTGCATCGGTCACGATTTCCACATAAACATCGTTGGTAATATATTGGCCGAAAGCCACAGCCATGCCGCGCCCCGTTGTGTTGTCTTCGTCCAATATCCGCAAGCGATCCAGACCGGTTGCGGACTGGAGCACGCCAAGCGGATTTAGCCCGCCCGATCCACCACGAAGATTGTTCAGTGAGCCCGCAAGTTGCACAGCCTGGATAGCAGACAGCTCGCCGATGGAGTTACCAAACAGGATGCGCGCCATAATCTCGTCCTGCGGCAATGCCGGCGTCGAGCTGAAACTGATGTCGGGATTTTGGCCGGTACCCCTGATGTTCACGCGCACCGTCGTGCCGTCAACTTCACTGGCTGCGGCAACGCGGATGGACGGATTGGTTGCGGATCCACCATTGAAGGATATCCGGCCACTTTCCAGTTCGAACGATCGTCCGGCAAAGCCCAATGTACCGCGCACCAATTCCATGTCGCCGGAAATCAGCGGCGCATCGCTGGTGCCCGTGATCCGCAACTTTGCACCCCATTCGGATTCAAGGCCCATGCCGGTAACGTACAGCTCGTCCGGCGCTTCAAGCGTGATATCGAGTTTCCAGTTGCTCGGAAGACTTGTGATGGCATCTGCGTCACCCGATACGCGCGGTCGGCCCGTTGGCTGCTTACGCCGGATACCCGTAAGCGTGGCCACTCGGGCTGCACCTTGGCGGATGATTTTGAAACGCGTTTCGGGCAGACGTAGCTTACCGCTAATCAGCGCGACCCCGTCCGACGTATTTGTGACAGTGATTTGACCGGTTGCCGTTGTCGAGATCAGCTCACTTCGGGCGACACGCGCGCGGTCGAGATCAAGGTTCAGCTGAAGTGGGAAGCCTTTTGCTGAGCTGAGATTAACGATGCCCTTGCCGCTGATGGTGCCATCGCCAGCATTAGCACTTAGCTCGGTCACTTCCAATTGGTCATTGGTGAACATGCCGCGCACACGCAAATTGGTTAATCGCGTGCCATAAGCATCATTTTCGTAAATAAGGTCATTCGCGCGCACCACACCGGTCAATCGCGGTGTTTGAACACGGCCCGAAAAGTCCGCAGCAACGCCAATATTTCCGGTCAGGCTCTGATCCGCCAAAGCGGCCAATGAAAACAGCGTATCTGCTGGCCCGTTATAACGGACGCCCCCCGACAATGGCGCGGCAAGCAACCGCTCGGTCCAGCTCGCCGTACCGGGCGGCAGCGGCGTCAGGTCAACCTGAAGTCGCCCGACGGCAACACCGCGCCGCCGGAAAATCGCGCGGGCATTGCCGCCATCAGGCAGCAATTTACCAACCAGACTGATATCCACTGCTTGCGAACGCGAACCAAGGTTCGCACGCGCGAAACGCGTGATTTCGAGCCGCGCGTCGGCACGCGGAAACGCAGCCAATGATGCTTGCGCCCAATCGATGCTTCCGGTTGCCCTTCCGCTCAGGCCTAGGCCCGGAAGGAATGGATTAAGCACCGCGATGTCAACCTTGTCCAAACGTGATTGGAATGTGAGCGTCTGGCCATAGCTGCCCGCAAGACGAATGGAACCGCGCGCGACATTTATGGTGCTTGGCAAAATGTCGTAGCTGCTGCGACGCGGAATGACCCGCACAGGACCAGCAGTTGCGAAATCGACACTGTTGGCGCGGCCCTTCGCAGCAATGCGCCACAATTGCGGGGTGAAATCTGCGTTGGCGGCAACACGGAATGGCACTTCGCTTCTGCCCTCCGCGAGTATCTGTGCCGTACCCGACCCAGCGCGATAGTTTATCTTTGCGCGGGCAGCCGCAATCGCAATGTCGTTCACGATGGCGTTTTCCATTTGGACGTCGGCGACGATCTGCGGACTGTCGTACAAAATCACGTCGGCTTTGATGATACCCCGGCCGATGGCCAGCCGCTGCGCGCCGTTGAGTTCTGCGTTCAACGCGACCGCGTCAACAACCGCGCGCTGAAAGCTGCCTTGAGCCGATAGGTCGATGGTACCGTCAAAGCCAGCGCCAACGCCCGTTAGCCTGCCGACAAACGGACCCGCAGCTGCCTGCCTGATACGGCCCGTTATGCCGATGCCCGCGAAATTGCCGCGCATGATGTCTATAGTCAGCGGGCCTTCGCCAGCAAGCACGTCGGCATCACCGCTGATCGCACCATAATCGGTCATACCCGTCATCGCGACGGCATATCCCCGCCGACTTTGCGTCACGACGCCAACGACATTCGACAAACCAACGCCAAAACCCGGATTGCTTGCAGTGATGCGATAGACCGGATTGTCAAAAGTTCCGGTCATGGCGACTGTGACAGGCCCATATTGGTTGGAATAGCCACGACCATTAAATACGACGCGGCCACCTTCGGTCACATAAGTACCCGTCCCACTGTTCAGCCGGAAAAGCGGCGATACAACCGTCGCGCGGGTAATCTGCAATATGCCGTTGGTGCCGTAGCGAATGCCGGCATTGATGAACATCTGCCCGCCAAGAAACTTCTGTGCGCCAGCACTAAACAGGCGCGTTGAACGTGCCTTAACTGTGCCAACAAGCGCATAGCCTCTGCCAAGCGTTGTTTCGAGATCAACATCCGCGACGACATTAAACAATCCGACCGAGTTGACTTGGAAGCCATCGACTTTGCCGTTCAATGCACCGGTGTAAAAGCCTTTGTCGATGTCACCGACCAGCAAAGCGGTGGCGTTTATGCGGTCGGACCTGATCTTCAGATTGTCCGAAAGCAGACGCCCGTTCGCGATCGCCAAATCACCGTTCAGACGCACGTTGGTCAGCAAGCCGCCAGCAATCTGGTTGATACCGGTGACCCTCCGCGCACGTGCCGTGACCGGAATGAGGAAGCGGTCCGCCCCACCCTGCGCTTCGCCGCTTAAGGTCACGTCCTCGAATGTCGTTTGGTCGAACGCCAACCGGTTTGCCGTTGCCGAATAAGCCACGGTCGGTTCAGCAAATGCTCCGTTCAACAATGCCTTGCCGCGCACATTTGTCCCGCTAACGTTCGAGCCGATAATGCCGGGCCGAAGCAAACGGACGTCCAATGCAAGATCGCGGAAACGCGCTTCACCCAGATCGGCAATGCCGTCTGCGCTCATTTCCATCGCGGCCGAACGCAAGGTACCGGTGATTTTCGCGGTCCGTTCAGCAAAGGTGGCCGCCATGTCGATATTCGCCACGGGCGACAACGCACGCATCAGCAGGCTATCCGCCATCAACTTGGCGGGGGCCGCGGTGCCCTTTGCGGTGAACGTGCCTTCGCGCGCGGTCAGGGCAATGTCGGCGACATCTTGCGTATCCACTTGCGCAGACAACGCGCCGTCCCATTTGCGCCAGCTGCCACGGCCAGCCAGGTTCATCTTCATGGGCACTTCACGACCCATAAGCCCGGCAACAACGCCCTGGGCCGGAGCATCGAGCTTCAGGTCGACGTCGAAACGATTGTCATCAGGCACGGCATCCAGTTTCAGAACGATGCGATCACCGCGCAAGCTGCCCGCTGTCGCGGTGACGATTGCGCGGCGATCCGCAATCTGGACCTTACCCGAAAGCAAGGCCACTTGTTCTTCGCCGGTAATGCCGTTTGCAAAAACAATACGGTCAATTTGCAGCTGGCCAATGTTGATGTCCAAATCGGGTAATAAAGGATCGCCCCGGTCGGGCACGATACGGAATGCCGGCATCCGCGCAACGTTCAGCGTCGGCGCGTGCAGCGACGTTATGTTTACGCCGCTAGAGAAATAGGACAGCGGATTCCAATCCAGCCGGATTTCCGGCGCTCGGGCAAAGTCGCCCTTCGGATCGCGGAACTGGACATCGCGCAGGATGGTGTCGCCATAAATTGAGCCCTCAATTTTCCGGATGCGTATGTTGAGCCCATTTTCCATCTCGAACGCAGCAATTTGCCGCGCGACAAAATTCCGCCCGGATTGCGTATCAAGCCAAACATAACCGCCCGCGATGACGAGCAACAGCAACGCAATGACTGCCGCCGCCCCAATTGCGACCCGACGCCACACCATCAAAACGCCTGTCCAATCGACACATAGACGCTGAAACGGGAT
>JBKBTH010000037.1:0-496 GCA_046290915.1 Sphingorhabdus sp. | reverse complement strand
GTTGAATTTGGGAATGCTGGATTCATACACTTGCCCTGCATCGACAAAGCCGACGACGCCGTAATTGCCAAAGCGATAGCGACCTTCGAGGGCAAATTCGTTCATGCTCCGGCCGCCGACGGGATCGTTGTTCGGGTCTTGCGGGCCAAGCCGTTGATAGCCAAAGCCGCGCACAGATCCGCCACCGCCGCCATAAAAGCGCCGCGATGGTGCAAGGTCGTCACGTGAAATGCCCGATATCGTCCCGACCCGCGCGCGCGCCGCCAAAACGATATTGTCTTTCACCGGATAATAATAAGAACCATCAAGGATGACGCGGGCATAAATCTGTTTGCCTGTTCCAAGCGAGGCCTCTGGTGACAGGCGCAGATTGACGCGATAGCCCTTGGTTGGGTCGAGCAAATCGTTCGAGCGATCAAAGCCCAATTGCCCTGGAAGCGCGGCGACATAATAAATCCGCCGGTCGCGAAGCGCGCGTCCAAAATTAAACTGGTCC
>JBKBTH010000375.1:0-2098 GCA_046290915.1 Sphingorhabdus sp. | reverse complement strand
ATCGTTTTGACCGTCATATCCGAACGGATGAACAAGAAATCGATCGGCGCAATTGCGGAATTGTCGCAGTCACGCGGCAGGCTGATCGACCGAAAGCGCCGCTCGGCAGAAACCATCCAATCGCTCGGGATGCGCTCACGCTTTGCAAAGATGTTTCTGGACGTCAACGGCCAGCTATTGGGTAAGCAATCTGCCGTGAGCGATATCGCCATTGTGGTTACCACCACCAGCAAGACAATGCGCATGTTCATCCAGTCGGCACTACTCACCGTCGGCGCTTTGCTCGTCATCAACGGCATGGTGTCAGCAGGTATCATTTTTGCCAGCTCGATCCTGGCGGGCCGTGCGCTCGCACCGATTGATCAGGCCATCGCACAATGGCGGGGCTTTTCATCGGCTCGCGTCAGCTGGGCACGGCTAAATGAAACCATCACCCGATTTGGAATACCGCCCGAACGTACCTTGCTTCCACGGCCTAAGGGTCACCTAAACGTCGAAAACCTTACCATTGCACCCCCGGGACAAGAGGTGCCAACGCTGAATAATGTCAGCTTCGCCTGCTCGGCTGGATCGATTATCGGTGTGATCGGCTCAAGCGCTGCAGGCAAGTCGACCCTTGCCCGAGGCCTCGTTGGTGTCTGGCCAACTTTGCAGGGCGATGTGCGTCTCGATGGCGCAGCGTTAACGCAATGGGACCCGGATTTGTTGGGCGAACATGTGGGTTACTTGGCCCAAGGTGTCGAATTGCTGGACGGAACGGTTGCACAAAATATTGCGCGATTTGACCCCAATGCATCTTCAGAAGCAATCATGAAGGCAGGTGAACTGGCAGGCGTCCATGATCTCGTCTTGCGACTGCCCAAAGGCTATGAAACGCAGGTTGGAGAGGACGGACGTAACCTGTCTGCCGGGCAACGCCAACGTATCGGACTTGCGCGGGCCGTATATAACAACCCGAGCTTCGTCGTTCTGGACGAACCGAACAGCAACCTTGACGCAGCAGGAGAGTCTGCTCTCGCGCTGACCCTTATCAATCTGCGCCGGCTCGGATCTACCTCCATTGTCATTACGCATCGGCAGTCCGTCCTGCGATTTGCGACGCATATTCTATACCTCGCCGATGGCAAAGTCGTTGATTTCGGTACGCGAGACAGGGTTCTGCAGTCGATCAAGGAACGCAGCAATGTCGAGCCAATTGAACCGCAGGTCGAGGCATCCGCCTAAAAATTATTGAAAACCCCTTCACCGGGATTTTGGGAATGTGACATGTACCACGAGAATATCGAAAACCACATGATGCCAGTTTCGCATCAACGCGCAGTTAGCCGCGAAAAGCTGGCATATATGAGCGTGGCTGTAACCATCGCCGCAATCATTGCGCTTTCCACAGTCGTGCAGGTGTCAGGCGCGGTGATTGCAAGCGGGAACCTTACGGTGACATCGCAAACCAAATCCATCTCACATTTGACAGGCGGAATTCTGTCGGAAATGAACGTGAAAGAAGGCCAGCGCGTCCGGCGTGGCGACGTCCTATTACGGCTCGATACGAGCGTAACGGAAACGTCGGCTGAGGTGTCTTCGGAGAGCGTATCTGCATTAGTTGCCCGACAGGCACGGCTTGAGGCTGAATTGTCGGGCAAATCACGACCGGTTGTTAAATTGGATGGCGCGCAAGCCGATGATCCAGCGGCGCGGACTGCCGCATTGCGAGAACAACAGTTGTTTGAAGCCCGACGCGCAGAAACGGGCGCACAGATCGGTATGTTGGCCGCGCGACAAAGCCAGTTAAAGGCAGAGATCGTCGGGTTGCGTTCGCGCATTGCGTCGCTTCGCCGGCAGCAAGCATTGCTCGCACCCGAACTTCAGGGCTTGCGGGAATTGTACAAGCAGGAGCTGGTTACGATTAACCGACTGAACGAGATTGAACGTTCAAACGTGTCACTGCGCGGCGAAATCGCATCGCTGGAAGCGAGTGTCGTTCAAGCCCAAGCCAGAATTGCCGAAACATCGCGGGAAATGAGCGTCTATCGCCAAACTTTGCGCTCGTCAGCCGGACAGGAACTGAACCAGGTTGTAACGATGCTGGCAGAAGGAAAGC
>JBKBTH010000374.1:0-2099 GCA_046290915.1 Sphingorhabdus sp. | reverse complement strand
ACGTCCTCAGCTGGCTTGGAATAACCTTGCTCGTTTTCGCTTTGATAGCGCTGCTGCGGAATGACCGGTTGCGGCTGTTGCGGCCATCATTGCGGGTGCAGGGGGAAGTAATCGGGCATCGTACGGGCATGTCCGATGGCGATACCGACTACGCCGCTGTTTATCGCTTTACCGCCGACGGCGTGGCGCATGAAGTTGCCGACGGCTATTACACCCCAACCAAACGCCCCGATGTCGGCACGACCCGCATCCTGCATTATCCCGAAGGCCACCCAGATCTTGCCCGCCCGCCACGGCGGGCATTCTGGATCATGGTGTATGTCCTGCTCGCTGGCATGGCGGCGGTGCTTTTTGCGAAGGTTCAGGGGTGGATACTGTAGCGGCCGTGCTGAACTATTTCGCCTCGTCGTTTAATGACGCCATGTCGATGACATAGCGAAACCGCACATCGCCCTTTTCAAGCGCCTTGAACGCATCGTTGATCTGCTGGATCGGGATAATCTCGATATCCGGGCCGATGCCATGTTCGGCGCACAGATCGAGTACTTCCTGCGTTTCGGCCAAACCACCGATCAGCGATCCTGCCACCGACTTGCGCGAGAAGGCGACGACCGAATTGTCGATGCCTTTCATCGGCTCCAACGCGCCGACCAGAACTATTGTCTTGTCGCGCTTCAGCAGGGGGATGAACGGATTGATGTCGTGCTTTTCGGGGATGGTCGACAGCATGAAGTCGAAGCTGTTTTTTAGTGCCTTCATCGCCTCTGCATCATCCGCCATTACGCCGGTCGCTCCCAGCTTTGTTGCCTCGTCCAACTTTTCCTTGCTGGTGGTAAAGGCAGTGACTTTTGCGCCCAGAACAATCGCGATCTTGACCGCCATATGGCCAAGTCCGCCAAGCCCGATGATACCGACATGGTCCCCTGCCTTCACGCCCCAATGCTTCATGGGTGAATAAGTGGTGACGCCGGCACATAAAATCGGCGCGGCGACTTCGGGGCTGAGGCCTGCCGGGATCTTGAGGGCGAATTCCTCTCGCACGGTGATGGCGCCCGAATAGCCGCCATAGGTTTGGCTACGGCCATATATGTTTTCGCCATTCGGTGCCTTTGCGGCTGGAATGAAGGGGCCGTTATAGGTCGACAGAAATCCGTTCGACCCTTCGCAATAATTCTCGTCGCCTGCCTTGCAGGGATCGCAGCTTTGGCAACTGTCGACCATGCAGCCGACACCGACAATATCGCCGATGGTATGGCGTGTTGCACCATCACCGACGGCAGTGACGCGGCCGACGATTTCGTGGCCGGGCACGCGAGGGTAAATCGTGTTCGACCAATCATTGGCGCATTGGTGCACATCCGAATGACACACGCCGCAGAACAGTATCTCGACCTCGATTTCACCCTGCTTTGCCGGTTCGCGGTCAAATGTAATGGGTTTCAAGCTGCTGAAGGAATGCTTGGCGGCATAGCCGGTGGTGCTGGTCATAAGGGAGGTTCCGGGGGAAGAGGGGTGGTCTTAAGCCAACGGTCCAGCGCAGCGTAGGTTCCGCCTGTGCGCGAGAAGCCGGGGTGACAGTGTCTTCGCTTGCGCCGCGTTCCTTCTGATTGCCGCAACCCCATATCCGAAGACCTGGGCCCTATTTGCGCCCCAACGGAACACCGTACCCCCGCTTCAGTTACCCTTTCTCTGCAACCGTCCGCATGCTGACGCTGTTTCTCGCTTTGGTTTTTCGGACAATCCGAAGGAAGCCGACATGAACAAGTTACTTCTTACCAGTTTGATTGCCGCTACTGCCTTGACTGGCGCTTGCTCCACCTATGGCGGCGGCGCTGGCGTGGGTTATGATGATGGGGGCTATGGCTATTATGACCGCACGTCATATCAACGTTATGGCAGTTATGATTATAACCGGCCCGACCCATCCTATAATGGCTATTATGCCGACCGTTATTACCGCGATGACCGCCGCTATCGCGAACGTCGCCTGACCGATGGCGACCGGGTCTATCGTGGCCAGAACGGCCAATATTATTGCCGCCGTTCGGATGGCACCACCGGCCTGATTGTTGGCGCAGTCGCTGGCGGCGTGCTTGGCA
>JBKBTH010000373.1:0-2106 GCA_046290915.1 Sphingorhabdus sp. | reverse complement strand
AGTTTGCGCAGATCGACATCAGGCAACCGGTAGTTAACCGGTACAAATGACAGGCCGGCCATTCCGCTGGCGAACATCAATATCGGCAGGGCGTTTCCGTTGAGGCCGACAAACACCGCATTTTGTGCGATGCTTTCTACCAACCATGCTGCCGCAGCTCGGGCATTGCCGCGCATCGCAGCAAAATCCAGACCGTCAGCAAGCGTACCCAAAGCTTTGCGGTCACCACACACATCGGTAGTCAGGTCGAGGAGAAGCGGAGTTTGCACGCGCCGTCCAGTTCAGTCGGAAGCCGGGAGTGGCTTGGCGTCTTTCAACTGTAAAGCCCGCCCGTCAAAGGCAAGCGAACCCTTCCCCGCCTTTGCGCCGAGCACCTCAATCCCGCTATCGGGGTCAGTGTAGCGTTTACCGACCAGCACGCCGCCAGCATGGTCCGGGTGAACATCACCACTACTCGTCGCGGCATCATTCAAGTCGAGAACCGCAACACCGCCGCACTGAAGCGTACCCGCTTGTTTTGGTGGCCGCACAACAACCATTTGCGCATCGCATACGGCGCTTTTCCAGCGCGAACCGGGCTTGACATCCATTTTTTGACCTCCAACATTTATCGAACGTCCATGCAACCGAAGGCGCGGCCAATCAAGTATTGCCATGCCACCTGCCCGCTTTATCGCCAGTGCGGACATAACTTATCAGGGCGCCTCACCCTGTAGCGCGGGTGCGATATGACGCTGCGCCATTCCGATCTGCAGCATTATGGGGCTTTATTCTCGAGCCCGACCCATTACGGACTAGTGCATATCAACATCGATGCCCGCAAAAGAGGACCAAAAATGACTTCAATAAAACTCGATTGCTCTGACCTCGACAATTATATCGGCAAGCCAATGCAGCCTGCACGCATGGTCGACCCCTTCGCCAATAACGACATTCGCCGCTGGGTGCAGGCGATGCATTATCCCAACCGTCTGCACTATGATCACAGCTATGCAATGCAGAGCCGTTTTGGCGAGTTGATTGCCCCGCAAAGCTTTCCGGTTACGATGGACGACGGCCATGGCTCTGCTCCCAGTTGCATTGGCTTTATTCCCGATTCGCACATGTTGTTTGGCGGCGATGAATGGTGGTTTTATGGCGTGCCAGTAAAAGGTGGCGACCGTATCTGGAACGAACGGATACCCTTTGACTACAAGATAAAGGACACATCGTCCTTTGGTCCGACCTGTTTCCAACGCGGCGACAATTTCTATTACAACCAGCATGGCGATTTGGTGGCAAAACAACGTTCGACCTCGATACGCTACGCCCAATCGGCAGGCGAAGCAGCGCAGCATGGCACCACCGAAGGCCATGACGACCCCGTCTGGACCGACGATGATTTGGAAGCGTTGGAGGCACGTAAGTTTACGTGGATTCAGATGCTGCACGATCTGGGCCATAGCCCCCGTTATTGGGACGATGTGTTGGCGAACACTGCGCTGCCCGAGCGGGTTTTTGGTCCGCACAGCATCGTCAGTTTTACTACCGAATGGCGCAGCTACACCTTTACTCAGTGGGGCAGCATGCACCGCCGCACTGACCTTTCAATGGAAGGGCTGGGCTTTACAGGCCCAATGGCTGGGCCAGAGCAGGACCCAACAGAAGAGAAAATTAATCCAGAAAACACAGATGGTGCTTATATCGGCCCGTCGCGTGGCCATCTGTTTCCCCGTTGGGCCCGCTTTATTGGCATGCCGCGCGGCTATGGCTATGGGGCATCAATGGGTGCGTGGGTGACCGATTATTTTGCGGGTTGGGCCGGAGAATGGGGCATGGTGCGCCACTCCACCGCCAATTATCGCAGTCCAGCACTAACTGGCGACATTACCGTTATGACGGGCAACATCCTCGACAAATATGTCGATGAGGACGGACGCCATATGATTGCGGTGGATTGCAAAATGGCCAACCAAAATGGTGCCATCTTGGCGACAGCCAAGGCGGAAATCGAACTTCCTAAAAAGCCAGTTTGAGATTGATGATGCTCGATAGCCAAACGTTGATTGCCGCAGCGTCCGCACAAAGCGGGCTTTCTGATTTTGGTGACCCGTCGTTCCGCGAAGG
>JBKBTH010000372.1:0-2118 GCA_046290915.1 Sphingorhabdus sp. | reverse complement strand
CCATTTTGCAGCCATCATAGATTGATGCATGGCTGTCGATATCCAAAATGATATAATCGCCCTTGCCCGCAATCGTGCTGATGATGCCAAGGTTCGCCTGATAGCCAGTGGAAAAGACCATCGCATGGTCCATTCCATAAAATTCCTTCAGCGCGTCTTCGCATTCCTTATGGCCCTGAAACGTGCCGTTCAAAACGCGGCTGCCGGTCGTACCTGCGCCAAATTCGTCCAAAGCCTGCTTGCCAGCGGCGATGACATCATCGTCAAAGGTCATGCCCATATAATTATAGGTGCCAAGCAGGATCGTTTCCTTGCCGTTCACGACAGCAACGGTGGGTGATTTGACCTCTTCCATCACAAGGCTGAACGGGT
Source organism: Sphingorhabdus sp. (assembly GCA_046290915.1). Classification (GTDB taxonomy): domain Bacteria; phylum Pseudomonadota; class Alphaproteobacteria; order Sphingomonadales; family Sphingomonadaceae; genus Sphingorhabdus_B. The sequence continues at coordinate 1,746 of JBKBTH010000372.1, read as the reverse complement.
CTTTTACGCCAGTGGCAAGCAAGCCTTCACGTTGCGCAATCAAGGCATCAAATTTGGAAAATAAATCAGTCATGCACGTCTTCCGTTAAATTCAGGCGTCCGTTTGAATCAGGCTGCGGTCAGCTTGGTCACAGCGTCGACCAGCTGGCCTACATTTTCGATTTCAGCCTGCAAATTCATGCTGATGATGATGTCGAAACTGTCTTCGACTTCAGCCACAAAATCCATGACGGTCAGGCTGTCCCATTCCAAATCACCTGCAAAAGTGGTGGTCTCGCTAACCTCAACACCCTTTTTGTTAAATGGCTCAATCAGGCCCTTCAGGCGATCAAACATTTCACTGCGGTCGGTCATACTTAAATCCTCAAATTATGTGACGGGCAATGCGCCATATTGGCGCGCTATGGCAAGGGAATAAGGCGGCAAGAGGGCAAAGCGGTTTGCCTACATCCACCCCTGTGCGCGATACCAGCTTACGGTGTCTTTTAACCCCATGGGCGTCGGTATTTCCGGCATCCAAAGCTGGGACGCTGGCGTGGCGTCGGGGTTGATGGTCCAGTCGGGATGCGCCAGATAATTGGCACGATCGGGCGTAAGTTTTGCCTTTGCACCGCGAAAGGCACGGTCGGCCCATCCCGCAATTTTCAATAGAAACGCTGGCGCATGGAGCGTCGTGACATCGCGCCCGACGGCAGAACCAATGGCCTTGGCAAAACCGGCGTGGCTCCACCCGCCCGCCGTTCCGTCATCTGCCTCAAACACGCATTTCGATACATCATCCGCCGACAGCAAGGCCACCAACAAACGTGCCAAGTCGTCGACATGAATGACCGAGACCTTCCCGCGCGGTGGCAGCAACGCCCAACCCTTGGCCGCAATACGGAACATGTCGAACATTTCGGTGTCGCCGGGGCCATAAACACCGGGCGGGCGAATGACGGTCCAGTCGAGCGATGATGTGCGCACAAGGGCTTCCGCTTTGGCCTTGCTTGCCCCGTACATCGAAAGCTCCGGATGGCGCGCAGCAAGCGAGGAGACGCAGACAAAACGTTCTATTCCAGCCAATTGGGCGGCGGCGAGGATATGCGCTGTGCCGGTGACATTGCCGATTTCGAAACCCGCCGCATCTGGCGCGTTTACGACGCCTGCAACATGCAAGACGGCATCGGCGTCTTTGCATAATTCATTGAGGCTTGCGGTATCGCCAAGGCTGCCGTGAACCCAGGTCACTCCAGCTTTCTTGGGCTGGTCCCGCCGCGTGAGCGCACGCACATGCCAATCAGCGGCAATCAGCCGATCAAGCGTAATGCGCCCGACAAAGCCCGTCGCTCCAGTCAGCGCGACTGTCTTCACAAAAGGACCAACTGATCGCGGTGCACGAGTACGGAACGCGGCACAGTGCCCAAGATCTCCGCCAGCTCACTTGAGCGATGGCCGCAAATGCGTGCTGCGTCGATCGCATCATATTCGGAAAGGCCACGTGCGACCGAAACGCCGTCATCATCACTGATGTCGATGACATCACCACGTTTAAACTCGCCCTCAACCGACAAGGCGCCTGCGGGCAACAAGCTGCTGCCCGAAGTGAGCGCTTGAATTGCGCCAGCATCAACGCGGATGCGGCCCTTGACCGTCAGACGACCACCCAGCCAGCTCTTGCGTGCTGATCCGCCGGTGCGCGGCGCGAAAAAGGTCGAAGGCGCCCCTGTTTCAAGCGCGGCAAGCGGATGATTGCGAAGTCCGGAG
>JBKBTH010000371.1:0-2146 GCA_046290915.1 Sphingorhabdus sp. | reverse complement strand
ACGCCAGTGCTGTCGAACGGCGGAACGGGCCGTGGCCTTCCCATCAGCTGCTATTTGAACAGCGTCGACGACAGCCTGGAAGGTATCGTCAACACATGGAATGAAAACGTCTGGCTCGCATCACGCGGCGGCGGCATTGGTACCTATTGGGGCAATGTTCGTGGCATCGGCGAACCGGTTGGCCTCAACGGCAAGACCAGCGGCATCATCCCGTTTGTCCGCGTCATGGACAGCCTTACCCTCGCGATTTCACAAGGCTCGTTGCGCCGTGGTTCAGCCGCTTGCTATCTCGACGTCAGCCATCCTGAAATCGAAGAATTCCTCGAAATTCGCAAGCCATCGGGCGACTTCAACCGCAAGGCGTTGAACCTGCACCATGGCGTGCTGCTGACCGACGAGTTCATGGAAGCTGTCCGCAGCGGCGATGAGTTCAACTTGCGCAGCCCTAAGACCGGTGAGATCCGTAGCACCATCGATGCACGTTCGCTGTTCCAGAAGCTGGTCGAAACACGCCTTGCCACAGGCGAGCCGTACATCATCTTCAGCGATACCGTGAACAACACAATGCCAAAGCATCACCGCGATCTTGGCTTGAAGGTGTCGACGTCCAACCTTTGCAGCGAAATCACTTTGCCCACGGGTCGCGACCATTTGGGTAATGACCGCACTGCGGTCTGCTGTCTGTCGTCGCTCAATCTCGAAACATGGGATGAGTGGAACGGCGACAAGGTCTTCATCGAAGACGTCATGCGCATGCTCGACAATGTGCTTCAGGACTTCATCGACCGCGCGCCCGACGAAATGTCGCGGGCGAAATATTCGGCCGGTCGTGAACGTTCGGTCGGCTTGGGCGTCATGGGCTATCACAGCTTCCTGCAGTCACGCGGCGTCGGCTTTGAAAGTGCGCTTGCCAAATCATGGAACATGAAGTTCTTTCGGCACATTCGGGCGCAGGTTGATGAGGCGTCGATGATGCTCGCCAATGAGCGTGGGGCCTGCCCTGATGCTGAGGAAATGGGCGTAATGGAGCGCTTTTCCTGCAAGATGGCGATCGCGCCGACTGCGTCGATCTCGATCATCTGCGGCGGTACCAGCGCGTGCATCGAGCCGATCCCGGCCAACATCTACACGCACAAGACGCTCTCGGGCAGCTTCATCGTGAAGAACCCGTATCTCGAGAAACTGCTTCAGGAAAAGGCGAAGGATTCGACCAACGTCTGGAACAGCATCCTTGAAAAGGGCGGCTCGGTCCAACATCTCGACTTCCTCACGCCTGAGGAAAAGGACACGTTCAAGACCAGCTTTGAAATCGACCAGCGTTGGTTGATCGAACTGGCCGCCGACCGCACGCCTTATATCGATCAGGCGACCTCGCTGAACCTGTACATCCCTGCCGATGTGGAAAAATGGGACCTTCTCATGCTCCACTTCCGCGCATGGGAATTAGGTGTGAAGTCGCTATATTATCTGCGTTCGAAGAGCATCCAGCGCGCTGGCTTTGCTGGCGGCGTAGAGGCGGACAACACCGCGGAATTGCCCGTGATGGAGCTTGCCGCACAAACCGATTACGAAGAATGTCTCGCCTGCCAATAAGGCATCCAAAGACACGCAATCACCGTATTTGAACAATTAAAGACCCAAGGAAACCGACATGTCATTGTTAGAAGCACGCAACAGCTACAAGCCTTTTGAATATCCTTGGGCCTATGACTTCTGGAAACGCCAGCAGCAGATCCATTGGTTGCCCGAAGAAGTGCCCTTGGGCGAAGATTGCCGCGATTGGGCGCAGAAGCTGTCGGACCACGAACGCAACCTGCTGACGCAAATCTTCCGCTTCTTCACGCAAGCCGATATCGAGGTGCAGAATTGCTACCACGAAAATTACGGCCGCGTGTTCAAGCCGACTGAAGTCAAGATGATGCTGACCGCGTTCTCCAACATGGAAACCGTCCACGTCGCGGCGTACAGCCACTTGCTCGACACCATCGGCATGCCCGAAAGCGAATATAGCGCCTTCCTCGAATATGAAGAAATGGCGGTGAAGGTCGATTATATCCACCAGTTCGGCGTCGATTCCGACGAAGACATTGCTCGCACCTTGGCGATGTTCGGCGGCTTTACCGAAGGCTTGCAGCTGTTCGCATCC
>JBKBTH010000370.1:0-2154 GCA_046290915.1 Sphingorhabdus sp. | reverse complement strand
TACTATTTAGGGCAACTTGTGAACATGACCAGAGTACGGCACCTCGTATTTTCGCGTCACAAAAGAAACGCAAAGTGACATACAACGATTGTACAGCTCTCTCCGCGTGGCCGGAAACGCGCTTGTACATTTCCCGCGCCGCGCTTCGCAAACTGCACCGCAGCGACCAATCCAGCGATGCAGGCACCTAGGATAACATCTAGGTTGTTCCAAACAGCTTTAGAGATTAGCGACGAAACAAATAAGGATGGTTCAAAAATGTCGCGACGTAAGGCAATTATCATTGGTGCGGGTATCGGCGGCATTTCATGCGCGATGCGTTTACAAAGCCTCGGCTTCGATACCGAAATCGTCGAGGCCTTGGACGCACCCGGCGGCCGCGCATATGTCCGCAGGGCCGATGGCTTTGTGTTTGATATGGGGCCAACGGTTCTAACTGTGCCGCATTTCATCGAGGAATTGTTTAGCCTGCAACAAGACCATGCGATGCTTGGCGAACCGGATTTCCCTGCCGAAATCTTGGATGAAAGCTGCAGAGTCCGTGAGGGGGTCTCAGGCGGCCCCAACACCAGCAAATATGTCGAGATAATCCCGATACTTCCGTTCTACCGGATCTATTTCGATGACGGCACATTTTTTGATTATGACGGCGATCCGGTGAGTACGCGCGAGCAGATTAAGCGGTTAGCGCCTGAGGATCTCGCGGGATATGAAGCCTTTCACGAACAAGCAAGAGCCATTTTCCAACGCGGTTTTCTAACGCTGGGATATACCTATTTCGGAAGCCTTGGGTCGATGCTGCGCGTCGTGCCTGATTTGGTGAAGCTCGGCGCAGTCCGGTCGCTGTTCGGTATGGTCAGCAAATATTTCAAGTCTGACAAAATGCGTCAAGTGTTCAGCTTTGAACCCTTGCTCGTTGGCGGCAACCCAATGAAGGTACCCGCAATCTACGCGATGATCCACTTTGTCGAGAAGACCTGGGGCATTCACTATGCAAAGGGGGGCACCGGCGCCCTCGTCGCAGCACTTGTGAAAAAGTTCGAGGAAATGGGTGGACGTCTTCGCGTCAATGCGCCGGTCAAGCGCATTCTGGTCGAAAACGGCGTTGCCAAAGGTATAGAGCTGGAAAGCGGTGAACAGATCGCGGCGGATGTTGTGGTGTCGAACGCCGATTACGCAACCACTTACCTAAAGCTTGTTGATAAGCCCCATCGCCGCATCAACCGCGATGCGTTGGTTAAATTCCGTAAGCAGTCCATGTCGTTGATGGTGATTTATTTCGGTTATGAATGCCGCGACAATGACCCTGACTTGCGCCATCATAACATCATTCTGGGTCCACGATACGAAGCATTGCTTGATGAGATTTTCGAGAAGAAAGTCATGAGCTCTGACTTCTCACAATATCTCCATATCCCCACCCTGACCGATCCGACCATGGCGCCTCCGGGGCATCATGCTGCTTACACCCTCATTCCTGTACCCAATAATGCCAGCGGTATCGATTGGGATGAAGAAGGACCAAAGCTAAGCGCTAGGGTGCTGACCTTTCTTGAGGAACGGGGTTATATTCCCGATCTTGCGGCGCGTTTGAAACATGTGAGTTTCATAACGCCCGATTATTTTTCGGAAACGCTTGGTTCGTACCTTGGCAATGGGTTTGGCGTAGAGCCTGTTTTGACTCAAACCGCCTTCTTCCGTCCACACAACAAGTCGGAAGATGTTCACAATCTATATCTGGTCGGCCAAGGAACCCAGCCAGGTGGCGGCACACCCTCTGTTATGATGTCCGCAAAAATGACCGCACGTGAGATTGCACGCGACCTTAGCGTTGAAGCATCAATCGTAAATGGCGTGCCGGGCCGGTAAGAAGCCGTAACCTAGCCAATGACTGTGTGTATAAATGAGGAGCACCTATGGCAGGGCTCCCCGATATTTTGAAACTTGCTGCAAGGTGCCACTACTTTTGCCGCCCCGTTTTGTGCTGGCTTTGACATATCCAGCTGTCGATTTTGTTCGACCATTTTTTCCAATTGAATATTCTACATTGCGACATCATTTAATTTTAACAATTACTTAAATCGATATCGAAAACAAATAAATAGACTTTATGCAGAAAAGGGCCATAGACGCAGAGGGAGAAAAATAATGATG
>JBKBTH010000369.1:0-2158 GCA_046290915.1 Sphingorhabdus sp. | reverse complement strand
TAGTCGATCAACGTGCGGTATAGCCGGGGCAAATCGCCGCCGCTTTCCAGAAAGCTTTTTTCAAGCCGCGCAACCAATGCTGGCGGTGGCACGTCGGCGGCAAAATGTTGCGCCAGCTTTGTTGCAATATGCTTTGCCGTTGCTGGGTGCGTGGCAATGTCGGCGAGAATAGCCCGCGCTTGTGCCTCGCCCTGTTGGCTGTAACGCCGGCCAATAACGACACGGTCACCTGGCTCATGAATTGCAGCGAAAAATTGACTATCGCCGTCCTTTCCATTCTGCGCCATAAAACGCTGGATTGGCCCCTTGGCCATTCCGCCAACTGTATATCCCGTTAAAGCGCGGGCAAATTCGGTGACATCTTTTTGGTCATAAACGGTGCGTACGCCAAGCGTGTGGAGTTCCAAAATCTCGCGCGCCAAATTTTCGTTCAGCCCCAATTCCTTATTACGCCGCGCAGCCACCCGTGTCGCAAGCGGGCTATTGGGGCCAATCGATTGCGCCTGATCCAGATAGAGCAGCATCGCCGGATGCGTGACGGCGGCGAACAGTAAATCTGCGAATTTACCCATGATATGCGGCCGAATGGCCGTGAATTCATAGTCACCCGCCAACGCGAGCACCGGAAGCTTGTCGATCGAGACCGCAAAATGGTTTGACCAGAAATGCACCAATCGCTCGGCAAAGTCGGTATCGCTGCTAATCGCCGCATCTATTCGGGCATCCGCAGCAGCGATATATTGAACGCGCAGCGTATTGACGACTTTGTCGATTTTGGCTGGGTCAATCTGCGGCGTGTCGTCGGCGGCCATGGTCGTCGCTGCATCCTTTTGCGCTGCGCGGAAATCTTTGCGGTCAAGCTGATATTCGCGAAAGCCAGCAGCGATGTCCGCGCGATTTGGTTGGCTGGCCATGGCGGGGAAGACTGGTTCATATTTGCCGATCTGCGACTTTAACCAGTCAACGGGGTCAACCGGCGCGTTGCCAGTTGGTCTCGCACCAAGACCAAAGCGGTTCATCGCTATCGCAGCATTTATCATTTTGTTCTCTCCAGAACCGCCCGTTCAGTCACGAAGATACGCTGAGCCGCGTTATGCGCAATGCGCAAATTGTATGGAATTGTCGCAACGACAAAGCGCGTGCCGCCTGCGCCTCAATGCTTCGAACGTTCAGCTTTCAGCGTTTAGCAGGCCAATTTGCGACGGGCTGAAGTCGCGCTGATCGCGCAACATCGCAGCGATGCTATCATAAGTGTAATAGCCGCCAATGTTGGTCGTTGCGGCAAACTACAGAATGACCCATTTTGATCGGGCTTCAAGCAACCGCAATGGACCTGAGTTATTGCTGGCGGTTGCGAAATGCAAAACGAAGGAGGTGGTACCAAAGTGGTCTTGGGTAACGCATCATCAGCTTAAACCGTTTCCGGGTTTGCCGCGTGGGTACCACGGCGGTCCGGTAATATACGCGCGTTATGGTCGTCATCATGCTGCCTCCCGTTTTTCTGAAATTGCGTTTGCGTAGGTTCGGAACAAATCTGCAAAATGGTCGTCAAGTGTGCGCGCCGTCGCGGCTGCGCGATGGGCGGAGGCTAGCAACTGATGTCGGTCGCGCGCCAACAGTCGCCCAATCGCAAGCGCAGCGTCATGCGCATTTCCCGGGATATAGGTTTCGCTAAAATCGGGGTGGGCAATGTCCGCGACTGCGCCCGCATTCGGAAGTACCAGTGGCAGCCCCGAAGCAAGCGCTTCGGACGCGACAAGGCCAAATGTTTCAGCGGATGAACCGTGCACCAACGCATCGCAACTGGCCATTAGGGTCGCCAGCGCCGTCCGGTTGCGGACTGGTTCAAGCAGTTGGATATGCGGGTTGCCGTTGACATGTTCAATCACCGAAGCCTGCTGGTGGCCATTGCCGATCAGCACCAAGCCGACGGGCTGCTTTGCCGCCACGCGCGCCACAGCATCGATGACGCATGGCCAGCGTTTTTCGGGCGTATGGCGGCCAATGCCCAACAATAATGTACCGGTATCGGGCAGGCTGCAGCGTGCCAGCAAGTCGCCGCGTACTGACAGATGCCGTCTCGCAGGTGAAAAGACGCCTGCATCGACGCCCATGGGAATGTTTACCGCACCAAAAATTCCGCCACTCGCCAGCCGCT
>JBKBTH010000368.1:476-2164 GCA_046290915.1 Sphingorhabdus sp. | reverse complement strand
CCGAAAAGGCAAAATTCTGACGATTGCTTAGGCTGCAATTTGTTGACGTGGGTGGGCTCACAACTGGCGTAGAGCTGGTGGGCGGAATTGTGACCGCTCCGCCACCCGAGTTGCTACCACCACCGCCACAAGCCGTCAGGCCCGCCGCCAAAATGACAATTACGTTCTTCAATGGACCGTTTTTCATGTCACTCAATCTCTCTCTAATATCCGTTTATGGGGCCCTTGGTGCACTGGATGAAGTGCGCCGACAAGGTGGATTTCGCATCAAATCGCAACTTCATGCAAAAACTTACGCCGGCATGATTGGGCGGCCTATTTATCTTGCGAAGTGATTATTCCGATGGCCCGCCTTGTCTAAATCCGTACGCCCCTCATATTGAAAGCTTAATTAACCGAGAAACTCTCCCATGCCGCCTGAACAATTTCGGTCCAAAGGACTACGCGTGCCCAGCGGGCGGCTTTCGCGCATTGCCCGTTTTGGCAATATGGCGACGGGCATCGCCGGAAGCATGCTGCTTGATGGTGCCAAGCAATTTGCTTCTGGACGGCGGCCGACGGTCAGCGATTTGCTTCTGACTCCCGCAAACGCGTTAAAGGTAACGATGCAGCTTGGCCAAATGCGCGGCGCAGCGATGAAGTTGGGCCAGCTTGTGTCGATGGACACCGGCGATTTCCTTCCGCCAGAGCTTGCTGACATATTTGCCAGGCTGCGGGCGGATGCGCAGCATATGCCGCCCGCGCAGTTGAACGCGGTGCTTGCGGGGCATTGGGGCAGGAACTGGCGGGATCAGTTTATCCGTTTTGACGATCGGCCCATTGCGGCAGCGTCCATCGGACAAGTTCACCGCGCATTGACTCTCGACAATCAAGATGTGGCGATCAAAATCCAGTATCCCGGCGTCCGGCGTAGCATCGATAGCGATGTTGATAATGTAGCCACGCTGTTGAAGCTATCGCACCTCCTGCCAAGTACGCTCGACATTGCGCCGTTACTGGTCGAAGCAAAGCGCCAGTTGCATGAAGAAGCCGATTATGTGCGCGAGGGCGAGTATCTCGCACGGTTCGGAGCGCTTTTGGCAGATAACCCAACATACACAGTTCCAGCGCTTCATCCTGCATTGAGCGGTAAAAACGTGCTGGTAATGTCGTACATTGAGAGCGTTGCGATAGAATCAACCATGACCGCACCGCAAGAAGAGCGCGACCGCATCGTGACCCTGTTGATTGAATTGGTCTTACGTGAGCTGTTTGAATTCAATGTCATGCAGACCGATCCGAATTTTGCCAACTACCGCTATGACCCGGCAACGGGGAAAGTCGTGCTGCTCGATTTCGGTGCGAGCCGACCATTACCGAAAACCGTCGTCGACCAATATCGCAATCTGCTTCAGATGGGATTGGCCGGTGACCATGAAGCCGTTTTGGCGGCAGTGATCGATATGGGTCTCATGAATGCCCACACGGCGGATCTGAATAGCCGCGAGATCAAGAACATTGTCGCGACCGCGATTAACATGGTGCGGCAGCAAGGCCCGTTTGATTTTGGCCAAACTGGGTTCCTGGGCGACATGCGCGATGAAGGCATTAACATAGCCGCGGACCGCCGCAACTGGCACATCCCACCATCCGAAATGCTATTTGTCCAACGTAAATTAGGCGGCGTGTTTTTGCTTGCAAGCCGGTTA
>JBKBTH010000368.1:0-466 GCA_046290915.1 Sphingorhabdus sp. | reverse complement strand
CCGGTTAAAGGCCCGTGTTGATGTTCGAAGCATGTTGGATAAATATATATGACGCAGCGCGGATATGCTGCGTCGCACCAAATATGCTTCCCTGCGAACCAAGTTATCGGAAAAAACGATTAGTCATTGCAAAAACGGTTGCTGGACTAAATAAGAGAATTCGTGTTGGGGAACGCGAGAATTTCAAAAACCACCATCGAAAGGATTTAACATGGGTATCATCGGTTCAAGCATTAAGCCGTTCACAACGCAGTCTTACAAGGCTGGCAAGTTCGTTGAAGTTTCCGACGCCGACGTAAAGGGCAAGTGGGGCGTATTCTTCTTCTACCCTGCCGACTGGACCTTCGTATGCCCAACCGAACTTGAAGACCTCGCAGATCAATATGCGGATCTGCAAGCGATGGGCGTTGAAGTATTCGCAGTGTCGACCGACACGCACTTCAGCCACAAGTCGTGGCACGACAGC
>JBKBTH010000367.1:0-2168 GCA_046290915.1 Sphingorhabdus sp. | reverse complement strand
GTGCGCATCGCCGCATTTGCGGGGGCATCGCCATAGTCGTCGTCATCAAGCCGCGATGGGACCAAAGGACGCGGTGGGCGCTGCTCAATCGGCGCAGGCGCGAATAGCCATTCAGGGCTTGCTGTTGCGGGCACTGCCGGTGATTGCTTCTTGGAAGCAGTTGCGGGCTGCACCATCGATGCCCCGTCCACTCCAACATGGCGCATCACCCTGCCCCAGCGCGGGTCATCTTCCCAACTGCAGCCAAGCGCCAACATGCCTTTTTCAATCGCGGCGCACCAACTTTCGGCAGGCGGTTCACCCTTGCGGCTCACGCCCAACGACCCAGCCATAATCAGCCGCTCTTCCGCACGCGTGATGGCCACATATAACAATCGCTTATGTTCCTGCAGTTCGCGAAGCTTCTGCCTGTTTACGATCTCTTGCAACTGGCCTGATTGCTCGCTCTTGCGAATGGGCAATAATGGAGTCCGCTGCCCCTCGTCCATCAACAGTTCGACCGACTGATCGGGCTTTTTTGTGGGATCAGAAGTGATGTCTGCCAAGATGACGACGGGTGACTGCAGGCCCTTCGCACCGTGTACGGTCATGACACGCACTTCTTTGGTGCTGTTGTCACTTTCGCGTTTGATTTCAATTTCGCCGCGGTCGAACCAAGCCATGAATTTTTGCAGGCCGCCGCCATGCTGTTGTTCAAATTGCAGCGCGGAGTTCAGCATTTCCTCAATTGGTACCAAAACCTCGCGGCCCAAACGCGCTGTGAATTTGCGCCGCGCACCAATTGGTCCGGACAAAATCTGCTCAAGGAAATGATACACCGTCGTGAAATCAGCGGCAGCAAGCATATCCCGCAAAGGTGCAAGATCATCTGTTAGTTCCGGATTCACGCGGATATGCTGCCAAAGGCTGCCTTCGCGATCGCCAACATAGCCGTGCTTGAGCAGTTGGTCCTGCGTCCACCCGATTATCGGCGATACCAGCAAGCAGGCGAGGCTCAGATCATCGTTGGGCTGCAACACAAACTTTATTGCCGCGAGCAGGTCCTGCACCACCAATGGTTGCAACAGCTTCAGTCTGTCGATGCCCGCGACCGCGACATTGCGTTCATGCAATTGCGCAACCAGCAGCGACGCCATGTCACCACGACTGCGCAGCAGGAACATGATGTCACCTGGCTCCAAATGACGCCCCTGGCTTTCCAGCCAAGGCTTCTCGTCAATGAGCGCTTTAGCATGCTCAGCAAGTCGCTCAGCCAACGCGCGCTTTTCGTCGCTGAACCAATCTTCTTCATCTTCCGACGTTTCGCTATCGCCCGCCGCGTTCGGCTTTGCTGATATCGGCTGCAAAAGCTCAACCATGCCAACTTGGGGCTTTTCGCTGTAATGCGGATCAATGATATCATTGATGCCAAAATCAGCTGGGCCGGACTCGTCGATTACGGCATTTACGAAATCGAGTATCGGCGCAGTTGAACGGAAACTGCGCGATAAGGTCAGCCGTTTCAGTTCGCTTCCTGCAGCATCAATGCGTTCCGCAAAATATCGGCCCGCTTCCTCATATCGTTCAGGCGCGGTCCCCTGAAATCCGTAGATAGCCTGCTTGAAATCGCCGACCGAAAACAAGGTGCGTGTCTTGTCAGGATTGGCGCCCATGCCGCTGTAAAAATCATCGCTCAGCGCGCTGATAATGTCCCATTGCGCTTTGTTGGTGTCCTGCGCCTCATCAACCAATATATGGTCGATTTGCTTGTCGAGTTTGAACCGGACCCATTGCGCCATTTGGCCATGCTGCAAGAGGTCAGCCGTGCGGCGGATCATATCGTCAAAATCAACCGCGCCTATGGCATGTTTAGCGCGGCTATATTGCGCAGCAAATTCCTTGCCGATGCACAATGCGCGCGCCAGCCTGTCGGCATATTGCGCACGCGTTACTTCGCCCGATAGTTGGTTGGTCCAGTTAAACATCTCGAGCGCATGTTCAGCGTAGACCTCAGTTATCGGCGTATGTCCGCTGGTCGAGATTTGGGGATCGCCCTTGGCTGTTGACCAACAGCGATGCAGATCTGGCAAAAGCTCTGCGCGTTCCGACGGTGCCCGCGACAACCAATCCTGAAGCACTGCCGCACGTTTGCCTCCGCGGCTATCTACCTTGTTCTTGCACCACAAAAG
>JBKBTH010000366.1:0-2178 GCA_046290915.1 Sphingorhabdus sp. | reverse complement strand
GACAGATATGCCTGACTTCTTCCCATGGTGGGATGAACCTGCTTATAAGTAACCCTACGTAAACGGGGGAGTATAGCACCAATGGCCACAACGGGACCAAAGCTGGTGAATGAAGCGGGCGATAATGCAAAAGCGCGCGATCAGCTTATTGAAGCGGCAAGCCAGATCATGCGTGAGGGCGATACCATCGACCTTTCGCTATCGGAACTGTCGCTTCGCGCAGGTTTGAACAGTGCGTTGGTCAAATATTATTTCGGCAACAAAAACGGCTTGATGCTGGCGCTGCTTGATCGCGACATGGGCAATATCGTGCTCAGTCTTGGCGCGCTGCTCGCTAAGGATATCCCGCCTGAAGAAAAGTTACGCATCCACATCGGCGCGGTCATTGATACCTATTATGCGTTCCCCTATCTCAATCGTCTGTTGATGCGCATGGTGCGCGACAGCGCGCCTGTTGAAGCGGCCCGTATCGCGGAGCTTTATCTAAAGCCCATTTCCAAAGTCTATGACGCACTTATCACCGAAGGCGTAAAGGCAGGCAAATTCCGCAACATTGATCCGCAGATGTTCTACTTCACCGTCACGGGCGCGGCTGACCGCTTTTATTCATCGCGTCTGGTGATGCGCCATTGCTACAATCAGGATGATTTCAGCGAGAATATGCGTGACCGCTACCGCGAACACACTATCGAACTCATCATGCGCGGGCTGCTAGTTTAGGTTTAGGCAATGGCGGTGTAAGGCCAGGCTTCGTTATCCCAAACTTGTTTCGGGATAATGCACCACCACCGCCTGTTATCCTGAAACGAGTTCAAGATGAGGATGTTTAGAGGGCAACCACCAAGCCAGCCCCTCACATCCCCAATGCAGCCCTAATCTCGTCACCATCGGCATCCAGCATCGGCGGGTGGGCATAGTTTGACGCGGGCGTTCCGGCATAATGCACGGGATGCTTCATCGAACGATATTTACCAATATCCGGCGACTCCAGTTCTTCGAAAAAGCCAACGTCGGCAAGGTGCGGATCGGTGAGGACATCCGCCATGCGGTTATATTTCATCGCTGGGATGTCATGCTCTGCCAACAGGTCAAGCCACTCATCTGTGGTGCGCAAGGCGCTGACTTCTTCGATGAGCGCATATAGCTCGCCGGTGTGCTTGGTGCGCTCCTGATAGGTCGCAAAACGCGGGTCGTCGAAAACGCCCGGACGGCCGCCCAGTTCAAAAAACTTTGCCCATTGCCGGTCATTATAGGGGACGATGGCAATGAAGCTGTCCTTTGTCGGATAAGGCCGACGGCGCGGGTTCACTGATCGCGTGTAGCCCATGCGGCCATTGCCGGGGATGAAGGTTTCGCCCCACAGATTTTCGACCATGTTGAACCATGTGAAGCATTCGAACATCGGCACTTGCACAAATTGTCCACCTTGCCCGCCTGCACGCGCCAGCAATGCAGCCATGGTTGCATTCGCTGCGAACAGTCCGCTGACTTTATCTGCGACGAGGCTGGGGGAGTAAGTCGGCCGGCCACCATCGCGCTGCTCGCTTAAAGCGGCAAAACCGGAAGCCGCTTGAATCAGGTCGTCATAGGCTTGGCGTTCGCCATAGGCTCCACCCGCTCCAAATCCGGCGCAATGGACATAGACGACATTGGGGTTGATGGCCTTCACCGCCTCATACCCAAAGCCAAGCCGTTCGACGCCTGCCATACGCACATTATGGATGAAGACATCTGCCTCCTCCAGCAATGCTTCGAGAACGGCTTTATCTTCCGACTTTTTGATGTTGAGGTTGATCGCCTTTTTGTTGCGGTTGAGCGCAGTGAAAATCGGTCCATGTTGTTTGCTGGGCGAATCGCCGCCATGGCGCATCAGGTCGCCGGGCGTATTGCCCTCGCTGTTCTCGATTTTGATAACCTCAGCGCCAAGGTCAGCCAGTTGCACGGTGGCATAAGGCCCAAGAACCACTGTCGCCATGTCGACAACCTTGATGCCCTTTAACGGACCGGTTGGTTCCTTGTCCCACGTCAATTTCGGCCATTTAGCCATCGCGCCTCTCCTTTGCCCCATGCCTTTAAACTTGCATCGACTGCTAGCATATTTAAGCGTGCAGTTAAGAGATAATCGGGAGTGAATGATGAGCAATTTTGATGCAAGCGCGCCAGTCATTATTGGTGTGG
>JBKBTH010000036.1:0-10632 GCA_046290915.1 Sphingorhabdus sp. | reverse complement strand
AACGCCAGCGCGACGTTGTGCGCACTGAGCGTCAACGCGATGTCGTACGCACTGAGCGCCGCGACGCCAGCCAAGACGGTCGCTATTATGACCGCAACCGCGATGGCAATCTTGATCGCCGATGGGACCAGAACCGTGACGGAAATCTGGACCGCAACTGGGACCGCAACCGCGACGGGCGTTTAGACCGCCGGCTCGACCGGAATGATGACGAGCGCATTGACCGTCGTTATGACCAAAACCGCAATGGTCAGCTTGACCGCCGCGTGGACCGCAACAACGATAACCGCTTAGACAGGTCGCGTGGGAATGATCGTTGGACCAACAATTGGCGCAACGACCGCCGTTATGATTGGCGCAGCTACCGTCAGAGCAACAGCAGCTATTATCGTCCCGGACGCTATTATTCGCCTTATCGCGGCCACAACTATAGCCGTATCTCAATCGGATTTTCGCTCGGATCGGGATATTACGGGTCACGCTATTGGATAAACGATCCATGGGAATATCGTCTGCCCGCAGCATATGGCACCTATCGTTGGGTTCGCTATTATGATGATGTCTTGTTGGTAGATATCCGCAATGGACGTGTCGTTGACGTCATCCGGGATTTCTTCTGGTAAGCAGAAATTTCAAAGCCCGGGCTATTCCAGTCCGGGCTTTTTTGCTTGTAACATCGGCATAAGCTGACCAAGTTCCCGTGCATAACATGGGAGAGGTTTTTTTGATGTTCCGTAACTTTTTACTCGCTGGCGCAGCCCTTTGCGTTTCAGCGCCTGCCTTGGCTTCAACGCAAGCCATCATCGTCGGCAATCTGGTTCCCGACGCGGCGACCGGTCCGACGGGCCCAGCGGTCATATTGGTCGAAGACGGACGCATCAAAAACATCGCCAAAGGCACGACCAATCCCTTTCAGGCGGATACTGTGGTTGATCTGTCGACCAAAACACTCGTCCCTGGTCTCATTGACCTGCACGTCCATTTAACCGGCGACCCCGGTGACGATTTCCGCGACGAAGCCGTCAATCCTGATGAATGGGGCGTCGTCATGGGCGTCAAAAACGCAGCGCTGACTGTTAAGGCAGGTTTCACAACAGTACGCGAAGCCGGTTCTGCGCAAAATAATGGCTTCGTCCTGCGCCGTGGTACTGCGGAAGGTCGCATTGTTGGCCCACGCATTGTCGCTGCCGGTCCAGCATTGTCGATCGTAGGCGGGCATGGCGATGTTACCGGCTTCCGCAGTGACGTTTTGGCAGCGCTGGATTCCGGCTTCACTTGTACGGGCCCAGTCGAATGCGCCGAAAAGGTGCGCAAGTCGTCGAAGGCTGGCGCAGATGTTATCAAGATTACTGCAACCGGCGGCGTCCTCTCACAACAGGGCAGAGGGCTGGAAGCGCATTTCACGAATGAGGAAATGGTTTCCATCGCCAATACCGCACATTCGCTTGGCCTGAAGGTCATGGCGCACGCACATGGCGCCCGGGGCATTGAGGCGGCGTCAGCAGCTGGCATTGATTCCATCGAACATGGCACATTTGCCGATGAAGCCGCTCTGAAGGTCATGAAGGCCAAGGGCACTGCGTTGGTCCCGACATTGATGGCACTCGAAGGTGTCCGCGCACGCCTTGGCAAAGGCATTTACACGCCAACTGTAGAGGTCAAAGCGAAGCAGGCGCTTGAATTTGCAGGGCGTCAGGTGAAGCTGGCAAAAGCCTTGGGCGTTACTGTCGCCTTTGGAACCGATGCTGGCGTCTTTGAACATGGCAGCAATGCAGGTGAGTTTGCTTTGCTGGTGAACGCAGGCATGACCCCAGCCGAGGCACTCGCCAGTGCAACAACCGTTGCGGCCAAAGCACTTGGCATGGAGAATGATATTGGCCGCATCGCTATTGGCTATTCCGCCGACATGGTGGCCGTGAACGAAAATCCGCTGACCAACATCCGCACTCTCGAAAAGGCGGAATGGGTCATGGTAAGAGGACGTATCGTTCCGTGATTCGGTGATAAGATGCAGACTGATACGCCCACTCAAGAATTCGATTCCAACAATGACCCGGCGAAGCTGGCTCGGATTGGTTCGCATGTCACAAAGCGACTGAATGCCAATCCGCTTGTGCAGCCGGTCGAACATGCGGATGCGCAATTATATGTGTATCAGGGCTTTTTGGGTGCGGCGGATTGCAAAACGCTTATCGCGAAAATTGATGCCGATGCCGTGCCATCCACCTTGTATAAGGGAACCGAGCAGGCAGGGTTCCGGACCAGTTTTAGCTGTCATCTTAACCGGTGGGATGCGTTCATCACCAAAATCGAAGCGCGGATGAGCGACGTTTTGGGCATCGATAACAGCTATGCCGAGACGATGCAGGGGCAGCGCTACCAAGTTGGTCAGGAGTTCAAGGCGCACCACGATTTCTTTCATCCAAGCCAAAGCTATTGGCTTCAGGAAGGACCGGCCGGCGGTCAACGCAGCTGGACTGCGATGATATTCCTGAATGAGCCCGAAGAAGGCGGCACAACCGAATTTCCGCATCTTGGCCTTGGCGTCCGGCCACAAGCGGGCATGATGCTCATCTGGAATAATATGAAGCTCGACGGATCGCTGAATTACAAAACGCTGCATACGGGAACGCCTGTTACGCGCGGCGTGAAGCATGTGATCACGAAATGGTACCGGCAGAATAATTGGCTGGAAATCAACATGCAAAAGCCGTCCTAGTTGCGGGTACGATAGCGTAAGAAATTGCAAATATTGCATATCGTCTGACACACGTTATCCGTCGTCTGTCGAATTTCTCTTGTGCTGGTCTGGGCTCCGGAAGACATCAACGGTCAATTGCCCGCAACATCGCCTTGATGCGTTCAACACAATTTTGGAGAATCCGATATGAAACATAGCCCACGCCTTCTGCTACTTGTCAGTGCTGCATTTTTGGCTCCATTTGGCGCAGCACACGCGCAGACAGTGGCAGCTGAAACCACTGCCACTGAAAGCCAGCGGCTCTCTGCTTTATTCGCTGCGGACGACGAAGCCAGCCTGAAGCGCAATCCGCTGAACGCCATGTTCCGCGGCGATATGCGTTATGCGGACCGCTTTGGCGATTTCATCTCCGACGCCTATTTCGACAACGAACGCAACGCATCACAGGCCAATCTGGATGGCTTAAAAGCCATCGATCGCGCAAAGCTGAGCGATACCGACAAGATCGCTTACGACGTTTATAAGCAGAACCAGCTCGACGCGCTGAAGGGCTTATCCAAAGAAGTTATGGACCTGACGGTGGTTCGTCCGCTCAATCACTTTTTCGGCTTTCACACTTTTTATCCGACCTTCGCCAGTGGGCAGGGTGCGGCGCCGTTCAAGACAGTTCAGGATTACGAAAACAACCTGAAACGCCACAAGGAATTCATCGTCCTCATGGACGCATCAATCGGCCGGTTCCGCCAAGGCATGGCGTCAGGTGTGTTCGAAACGAAGATGACGATCAGCAATGTCGTCGACCAGCTCAACACACAGTTGGCGCAAAAGACCGAAGAGTCGCCTTATTATGGGCCGGTATTGAAATTTCCTGCGGATTTCAGCGATGCTGACAAAGCACGCCTGACCTCGGAATATCGCGATATCATCGTAAACGGTCTGTATCCTGCCAATGCCCGTCTGCGTGATTTC
Organism: Sphingorhabdus sp.; assembly: GCA_046290915.1. GTDB lineage: Bacteria > Pseudomonadota > Alphaproteobacteria > Sphingomonadales > Sphingomonadaceae > Sphingorhabdus_B. Next base: position 6,962 of record JBKBTH010000036.1, on the reverse strand, counting down.
CTACGCGACAGCTATTTGCCATTGGCGCGCGAACAGGTTGGCTTGTCCGCAATGAAGGGCGGCGAAGGCCTTTACCAATATCTGATCGAGCAAACGACAACCCTGCCATTGAAGGCAAACGACATCCATAATCTTGGATTGTCAGAAGTTGCCCGGATTAAATCGGGCATGGAAACCATCAAGAATGAAGTGGGCTTTAAAGGCACCCTGCCCGAGTTTTTCGAGCATCTGCGTTCGGACCCGAAATTCAAGATGGCGAGCCGGGATGCGCTGACGCAGGGTTATTACGACATCGGCAAAACAGTCGATGCAACGATTTCAACGCAGTTCAAATATCTTCCCCAGGCACCGCTTGAGATCAAACCCTATGAAGAATTCCGCGAGAAATATGAAGCGGGCGGCAGCTATCAACAGGGTACTCCCGATGGTTCGCGTCCCGGCACATTTTATTTCAACGCTTATGACCTGCCAAGCCGCACGACCCCTGGTATGACCACGCTTTACCTGCATGAAGGCGCTCCTGGACACCATTTCCAGATCAGCATCGCGCAGGAAAATGAGAAGCTTCCCGCATTCATGCGTTTTGGCGGTAACACAGCCTATGTCGAAGGTTGGGCACTGTATTCCGAAACACTTGGTTACGAGATGGGCTTGTTTAAAGACCCGTATCAACGCTTTGGAACGCTGTCCGACGAAATGCTGCGTGCAATGCGTCTGGTTGTCGACACAGGCATCCACAGCAAAGGTTGGACCCGCGAACAGGCAATCGACTACATGCTCGCGAACAGTGATATGGGTAAAACTGACGCCACGGCAGAGGTTGAACGTTACATCGCCATTCCGTCGCAGGCATTGGCCTATAAAATCGGCGCGCTGACGATCCTTCGCCTGAAAGACAAGGCGAAGAAGGAACTTGGCTCGAAATTCGACGTGCGCGAATTCCACAATCAGGTTCTGAACACCGGCGCACTACCGCTGACTGTCCTTGAGAAAAAGATCGACGACTGGATTGCCGCGTCGAAGTAAACTGCGCGCTTCCCGGCAAGATTTCTTGTCGGGAAGCGAACGGCTTGATTGGTCCCCTGCCTTGATATAGCGCCCCGTGTGAGGGGGACATTATTCATGCCAAGTTTTACTGCCAGCCTTGCTGGATTTGTTTTGCGCACAACGGGCTATTATCGCCGGATGTTTACCGGGGGACCGCAGTTCCAAAAAAACATCATTAAAGTTCGCGCAGCGCCCTTGCCGAAACCAACCGCAAAGAGCGATCTTGACGTTCGACAGAGCGAATTTCAGGGCCGCCCCGTCTGGCATATCGCGCCAAAGGACCGCACGCCCAGCGCGCATATCTTGTTCTGGCATGGCGGCGGCTATGTCTACCCAGCCACCGACATCCACTGGAAATTCCTGAGCCACATGGCGTCGCAATATCGCTGGTCGATAACGGCACCATTATATCCGCTGGCACCTGAAAGCTCAGCCGAGGCGATCACAGAGTGGGCGAGCGCATATTACGCGATGTATCAAGCTGACATCAAAGGCGCGCCGTTCATCATGGGCGGTGACTCGGCAGGTGGCGGTTTGACGGCGGCATTGGCACAAATGGCACGCGACGGCGGTCAGCCACTGCCAGCTGGCCTGTTACTGATTTGCCCTTGGCTCAATCTGGACCCGGCACATCCTGACCAGCAGAAGACCGAGCCACGTGACGGGATATTGACCATCAGCGGCATAGCCGAGGGCGGTACTTTGTACGCAGGCGACTTGCCGCGTACCGACCCAAGGTGCAGCCCTATCTTTGGAAACTGGGATGGCCTGCCACCCATCTTGGCCTTTGCGGGCGGCGATGACATCCTGGTCACAGACTCACGGGCGTTAAAAGCCAAAGTGCCGTCTGTTGATCTCACCGAGCTTGCGGGCATGATGCACGATTGGCCTATTTTCAGCTTCAGCGAGTCGCGCAAGGCACAAGCCGCGATGGCTGGCTTTGTGGCACAGGCTGTGACGTAACGCATTTGCGTGGTCGGGTTGGCTGCGATATAAACTTGCCATGAAAGTCGATGCCCTATGCCGGCCGTAAAAGCAGCCAACCCACGCGAAGTTTTTGCGTCGGATGACTGGCGTGCGATCACGACCTTGTCACCATGGCGCGGCATCTGGCTCATTATACATGCATGGATGGTCGTGGCGCTGGCGGCCTTCGGCGGCGCGGCCGCCTGGAACTATCACTGGGTTGCCGGAATATTGGTGACACCCTTGGCGCTGGCCATCTTGGGCGGGCGGCAACTGGGGTTATCCATCCTGATGCACGATGGTGCACACGGTCTCCTCCACCCCAATCGCAAAACCAACAACTGGCTCGGGCAATGGCCGTCAGGTGCTGCAACGGGCAGCGACCTTTTCGCCTATCGGACTTACCATCTGACGCACCATAAGTTCACGCAGCAAGCCGAAGATCCTGACCTGTCTTTGTCCGCGCCTTTTCCAACCAGCCGCGATAGCCTGCGCCGCAAGTTCATCCGTGACCTAACAGGGCAAACGTTCTTAAAGCAACGACGCGCGCAATTTGCTGTGGCATTGCGCGGTGCAAAAGCCATTCTCAATAGTGAAAACGGGGACAGCAAAGCAGACACCGGTGCAGGCCGCGCGCTCAACATGCAAAACAGAGCTGGTGTCGGCGCGCCAGTCGCCAATGTCGAAGGCGCAAAGACGACGGCGCGCACCGTAGGACGGTTCCTGCTCGTCCAGGCCATCTTGCTCGCGACATCGTTAACTATGTGGGGCTGGACGCCATTTTTGCTTTGGTTGGCCGCACTTGCGACAACCTTTCAATTATTCTTGCGCATTCGCAACATTGCCGAGCATGCCTGCACCCCGACCGGCAGCGGCGATCCCTTCACCCATGCGCGTACAACTTATGCCGGGCTGATGGCACGCATGACCGTGGCGCCATATTGGGTGAACTTTCACAGCGAACATCATCTGTTCATGGGTGTGCCTTGCTACAACCTACCCGCAACCCACAGGCTGCTTGGGACTGGCGGCTATTATCCGCGCATGACGATCTCGCCAAATTATCGCGATGTTTTACGGCAGGCGATCAACCCGCCTAGAGCCACCCCGCCCGCTTAAACCGGATAAACAGGGAAATACAAATGGTCGCCATCACCCCGACGATCAGGAAATACCCATATTTCCAATCCAACTCGGGCATATGTTCGAAATTCATGCCGTAAATGCCGGCAATCGCGGTTGGCACGGCCAATATTGCGGCCCAAGCCGCCAATTGGCGAGTAATCGCCCCTTGCCTTTGTTGCTCCAGCAGTCCGCTCGTTTCGATCACGGACGTGAGCGTGTCGCGTAGCCCCTCGACACGGTAAACCAGCCGGCGCACATGATCGAGCAAGTCTCGCATATAGGGATAAATGTTCGCATCAACCTGCGGCAGCTCAAGATTGATAAAGCGGCTCGTCAAATCCTCTGTCGGACCCAATATCCGCTGCAACCGGAATAACTCGCGCCGCAGCATGAAAATACGGCTGGTTTCGGCAGAGCTCAGGAAATTATCGATTGCCCGCTCTTCCATGATGAGCACTTTTTCTTCCATGACATCAGCAAGGTCACCATAGCCGTCGACAATGAAATCAAGGATCGCGTGGAGCACATAATCTGCGCCTTGCTTCAGCAACCACGGTGTTGCTTCAAGCTGATCCCTTATCGGGCTGTGCGAACGCTCGGACCCATGGCGCACGGTGATGATAAATTGCCGGCCCATGAAAATGGCAGTGTTGCCATAGACAATTCGGTCACCCTCCAATTTGGGCGTGCGAATGACCAGGAACAGGTGGTCGCCGTACACTTCGACTTTTGGCAGATGCTTGGGGTCAAGCGCGTCTTCCACCGCAAGTGGATGGAGGCCAAAATGATCCTGCACGCGCTTAAGCGCACCATCGTCCGGTTCATGCAAGCCAATCCAGATGAAATCATTCGGCTTTGTGATGTGCGGAATTGGCTTGGTCAGGTCTATTTCTTGTACGACCTTGCCATCATGATAGAGGCGGGCCGCAACCGTGGTCATGCAAGAGCTTCCGCGATCAACTGGCGGCTGTTCGCAATCCCGTACAGTGCGATGAAGCTGCCCATTCTTGGACCAGCACTTGAGCCAAGCAACGTTTCATACAGCGCCTTGAACCAATCGCGTAGATTTTCGAAACCGCCCTCTTTGCCGATTTCATACACGATATTTTGTATGTCCTCGGCGGTCGCGTCCGCAGGCAGTTCCGCCAAACGCGCATCGAGCGTTTGCAACGCAGCAACCTCAACGCCCTCAGGCTTGCGCTTTTGCAAGGTCGGCGCAACGAAGTCGCGGTTATACGCAAGCGCGATGGGAATAAGCTCGGCCAGTTCAGGCGCATTTTCTGGCGACACATTGTCGGCATAATTGCCCAAATAAGCCCACACCTGCTCCGCTGTGGCGCCTGCGCCCATGACACCGACGAGGTTCAGCAACAGGCCAAATGTGACTGGCGGCTGCCCACTTGGAACTTCGCCATTGTGGATATGGTGAACCGGGTTCCCCAGCCGCTTTTCAACGGGTTGGTCATGCCATTGCGCGCGGAACTGGAAATATTCATCAACCGCTTTAGGCACAACACCCAAATGGAGCTGCTTCGCGCTCTTCGGTTCGCGGAACGCATAGAACGCGACGCTATTTTCGGTGCCGTATTTCAGCCAATCCTCAAGTGCGAGGCCATTACCCTTTGACTTCGAAATCTTCTCGCCCTTTTCGTCGAGGAACATTTCGTAAATCAGGCTTTCGGGCGGGCGACCGCCAAGGACACGCGCAATCTTGCCGGATTGCACACCGCTGTCGGTTAGGTCTTTCCCGTACATTTCATAATCAACGCCAAGCGCGACCCAGCGCATGGCCCAGTCGACCTTCCACTGAAGCTTCGCCTTACCGCCGAGGATCGACTGCGTGACAAAGTCGCCTCCATCGTCAAAACGGATCAGGCCAGCTTCGGCATCGACAACCTCAACCGGAACCTGAAGGACAACACCGGTCTTTTCGCTGATCGGAAGAATCGGCGAATAGGTCGCAGCGCGTTCCTTGCGCAACGTCGGCAGCATGATGTCCATGATGCCTTGATAATTACGCAGCACGTTTTTCAATGCGGCGTCAAATGCCCCGCTCTCATATTGCGACGATGACGAGATAAATTCATAATCAAAGCCGAACTGGTCGAGGAAATCGCGCAGCATGGCATTGTTATGCGCGGCAAAGCTTTCGAACTTTTCGAATGGATCGGGGATGCGCGACAACGGCTTGCCGAGATGTTCCGTCAACATCGCCTGGTTCGGCACATTATCGGGCACCTTGCGCAGGCCGTCCATATCGTCCGAAAATTCGATTAGCCGCGTTGGAGCATCCGATAAAGTGCCAAAGGCATTGCGCACCATGGTCGTCCGCAGAACCTCATTGAAGGTGCCGATGTGCGGAAGCCCCGATGGACCATAGCCGCATTCAAAGATGATTGCTGCACCGTCCGCCTTGCCATTTGGATAGCGTTTCAGCAAACGCCGCGCCTCTTCATAAGGCCAGGCTTTCGATGCCATTGCTATATCGCGAAGGTCAGTCACGTGTTGCTCTTTCGTTCCAAATACGACTATCAGAAGTTATGGACACCCCCCTAGCCTTTCCTGCGCTTCATGCAAGCCATGCCGGAATCTGGGTCGGGTCCATTAATGGCCAAGTGCAAACCGTCGGGAAAGGCGAGGCGGCCGGCCGTGCCGCCGAAACGCCAATGGTCATGCTCAACGCTCCATTGATTGCGCAGCGGCTTGGCTATCCCGATCTTTCAGGTCTCGACCTGCTGGAATTATTCGCCTTTGTTTATCCGGCGCGCTTCGCTGTGCCCACGCCAAAGGGGCTGGCAAAGGCTTTGGGCCTTACTCCGCCTACGACGGATCAGGAGGTGCCGCAATTTCTGCTGGTGGCTGCGCGCACCTTGCTTGCCGTCCTTGACGGGCCAGACTGGGCTGAACGCGAAGGTGCGTGGGACGCAGCTCAAGCGCTGATGCGGCTGCGCTGGCCATGGTCAAATCTGATTTTGTCGCGATTGAAAAAACCTGAAAAGCCGGAACGGTGGCTGTTTAGTCGCCTGCCGGAGTGGGAGGAAGCACCACCGCGCACGCCGCCGCGTGTTGTCACCCTTGGCGCCGAGGCCGTGCAGCAACGGCTAGCGTCGCTAGTCGGCGGGTCAGCGGAAACACGGCAGGGGCAGCGTGATTTCGCACAAGCCGCAGCCGAGATTTTTGCGCCGCGCGCGCGCAAGGGCGAACCAAATATGTTGCTGGCCGAGGCCGGGACCGGAATTGGCAAGACGCTTGGATATCTTGCCCCTGCAAGTCTTTGGGCGACCGCTGCGGATGGCACAGTGTGGATTTCGACCTTCACCAAGGCTTTGCAGCGGCAATTGGTCCGCGAAGCACAGCGGATTTATCCGGACTATGAAACCTTCAAATCCAAGGTTGTCGTCCGTAAAGGGCGCGAAAATTATTTGTGTCTCCTGAACCTTGAAGATGCGCTCCAAGGCGGGTTTGCCGGACGTGCGGCGATCCTCGCGCATCTGGTGGCGCGATGGGCCGCTTATTCGAATGACGGCGATATGATTGGCGGCGATTTGCCCGGATGGTTGCCGACATTGTTCCGGCGCAACGGGTCGACCGCGCTCACCGACCGGCGCGGTGAGTGTATTTACGCTGGATGTCCGCATTACAAAAAATGCTTCATTGAACGCGCCGCCCGATCATCGGTTCAGGCTGAAATAGTTATCGCCAATCATGCGCTGATGATGGTCAATGCTGCGCGCGGTCGTGATGAACTCAACCGCCCAAGCCGCATTATCTTTGACGAAGGCCATCATCTGTTCGATGCGGCAGACTCAATGTTTGCCGCCGCG
>JBKBTH010000365.1:0-2199 GCA_046290915.1 Sphingorhabdus sp. | reverse complement strand
ATTTTCCACATTGTCCAATATCTGCTCAATCGACTGCTGGTTCTTGTCGGACAGGATGTTCGTCAGCCGCTCGGTCAAAGTTGAAAGCCGTTCCAGCAACAATGGCGCATTGTTCAACAGTTCCCCCAACGCCCCCGGCTTTGTCGGAATGACGGGAACGCCGGTTGGACATGCCGATTTTGGATTGGTTTCAGGACATGACAGAGGAGGTGCGCCCTTCACGGCTCCGTCCAATTGAATTTCAGAAACGCCGGTGAAGCCCACACCATTGATTGTTGCGGTCATGCCCTGAAGCACGGGTTGCGTATCCTTGATGCTAATGCGCACTCGCACAAAATCTGGATCTGCTTCCCACAACTCAATGCTTTGGATTTCGCCGACAGGAACACCGGAAAAGGAAACGCCTGAACCCTTGGCAAGACCGTTCACCGACTGCTGAAAGAATATGTCATATTCTTTCTTGTCGCCTTCGCCAGCGCGTGACAGCCAGACGGTGAATGCAGCGAGTAACGCCACAAGAAGAAGCGTGATAGCACCCACCATCACATAGTTGGATTTGGTCTCCATGGTACTGTCCTATGACCTTCCTGGCTGATGTAATTCTGGCTGTGGGTTATTGTTGCGTTTGGCATGACCGCGACGTGCGGCGCGTCCGCGTGGGCCACTGAAATATTCGTTGATCCACGGGTGATCGATGGCCAGCAATTCCTCAATAGCCCCGACCGCTATGACCTTGCGGTCCGCCAGCACAGCGACGCGGTCGCAAATTGCGTAAAGCGTATCGAGATCGTGCGTGATCAGAAAAACGGTCAGGCCGAGAGTTTCTTTCAAATCCCGCGTCAAATTGTCGAAATTAGCTGCGCCAATCGGATCGAGACCAGCCGTTGGTTCATCCAAAAACAGGAGCTCGGGGTCCATCGCCAAAGCCCGCGCCAGGCCCGCACGTTTGCGCATACCGCCGGACAGCTCCGATGGAAACTTGTGGGCTGCATCGGCAGGAAGCCCGCTGAGGTGGATTTTATAATGCGCGATTTCATCCAGCAACGCCTTGCTGAAATCGGGGTAGAATTCGCGCAGTGGGACCTGCACATTTTCGGCCACCGTCAATGTTGAAAACAACGCGCCGCCTTGAAACAATACGCCCCAGCGGCGCCGGACGTCCGTGGCCTCGTCTTCTTCCTTGCCGATCATGCCTTCATCGAAAACGCGGATTTCGCCTGCGACCGGTTCCTGCAGCCCAATGATCGACCGCATCAGCACGGACTTACCCGTGCCCGATCCACCCACCACGCCAAGGATTTCGCCACGGCGCACCTCAAGGTCCAAATCCTGGTGAATAATCTGCTCGCCAAAGCTGTTGCAAAGGCCCTTCACGGAGATGATGTTCGGCTGGTTCATTTCTTAATCCCAACCGATTTCGCTGAAAAATATGGCAAAAAACGCATCGAGAACGATGACGAGGAATATGGCCTGCACCACGGCAGCTGTCGTCTTCAATCCGACCTGTTCGGCATTGCCCTGAACCTGCATCCCTTGGAAACAGCCTGCCATGGCGATGATCGCCCCAAATACCGGGGCCTTAATCATGCCAATCCAGAAATCGGTCATTGGCGTAACTTCACGCAGCCGCTGTACAAATGTCGCAGGCGGTATTTCGAGAACAATCCAGCACAGAATTCCGCCACCAATGATGGACATCAACGATGCGTAAATACCCAATAACGGCATCATCATCACTGCAGCGATCACCCTTGGAACAACCAACGCTTCGGCTGGAACGACGCCAATGGTGCGCATCGCATCAATTTCTTCGGTGATTTTCATGGTGCCGATTTGCGCCGCAAAAGCCGAACCCGACCGGCCAGCTACCATGATGGCTGTCATTAAAATGCCGAGCTCGCGAAAGGTCAGGCGGCCAATCAGGTTGATGGTGAACACCTCGGCACCAAATTGCCGCAGCTGGACTGCGCCTTGTTGCGCAATGACGATACCAATGAGGAAGCTCATGAGGCCAATAATGCCGAGCGCACGTACACCCACCTTGTCGAAATGTTGCACCACGGCATGCCAACGGAAGCGGCCGGGGTTCATTGCCAGTATGAACGAAGCCTTCACAACCTGTCCTACAAAGCCAAGGAACTGCAGAAGCGTTGTAAAGCCAACGATAACACCATGGCCTACTTCGGCCAGGAACCGGTT
>JBKBTH010000364.1:0-2208 GCA_046290915.1 Sphingorhabdus sp. | reverse complement strand
GACCTGGATCTGGACAACCAGTGAGGCGAGGCCCGGGGTGATATCGCCCTTCATCGCCAGAAACAGCAGTCCGAACTGCCCGGCCCCGATCAGTACGCCGTAAGCCGCCAGATTGGACAAAGGCACCGCAGGCCGTTTTAGGAAAAGTGCCGCTGGCAAAAATGCGCATGTAAAACGCAGCGTCGCAAGCCACAAAGGCGGCAAATGGGTCAGCGCCAATTTGATGACAACGAAATTCGTTCCCCACACAGCCATCACCGCGAGCGCGAGCAGAAGGTGCAGGCGTGGTAAGGCGGCGTTTTGTGGCATTGAAGCCCCCTAAACGCTCCGCCCATTTTTGCGAACAGTTAATCCAGTGACACAACTTCTACCGGCAGATCGCTCGTGTTGGCCCCGCAATATTGTTCGGGCCAATGCGCAAAGGGGCGCACGGCCCCCTCAGTTCGCCAGCGGTTCACGCGCGCAAGATCAGCGTCTGAAATTACCCAATTCCCCTGTCCCTCGGCTCCGATCGCCACGATCCCGTCATCAGGGCTATCGCCATCAGGCGGAACGAACAGCCCTGCCGCACCATAATTTTCGTCCAGTGCCGGCGACCATGGGGCCATGCCAACAGTCGGTGCCTGCACCACAAAAATCTGGTTTTCCAGCGCGCGCGCCTGTGCCCCAATCCGAACGCGGTGATAGCCCTGCAGACTGTCGGTGCACGAGGGACAAAGAATGGCCTGCGCGCCAGCGGTTGCCTGCGCCCGCGCGATCATCGGGAATTCGATATCATAGCAAGTAGAGATGCCAAGCATTCCGACAGATGTACGAAAAACGCGCAGACTTTTCCCACCCTTAATATCCCACGATTCACGTTCGAACCGGGTCATCATGATCTTGTTCTGATATCCCGTTTGTCCGTCCGGCATATACAGCGTCGCCCGGTTGACAACCTGCCCGTCGTCATCGCCAAAGGGTCGTGTTCCGCCCAGCAGGACGACTCCGAACTGCCGGGCCAGATCAGCATAATGAGCGTCAATTCGTGGCCCCAGGGCAACCACAGCCCGCAACGAGGCGTGCAGATCGCTCGCTGTCGATTTATTGATCGCAGCCAATTCCATCGCCGCGTATTCGGGAAAAACCAAAAGCTGTGCGCCTTGCGCGGCGGCATCGCGCACCCACTGTCCCACCTTTGTTTGCCAACTGGCAAAGCTATCGGGTTGCCCTATGGGATATTGGGCTGCCGCTATCCGAACCGCCGCGGTCACAGGTCGCGCATCCAGAATTGCATGGGGTGCGCGCTTTCAAAATGATCGCCCAGATCCTGCCATTCAAGCGTTCCGGTCAAACCTTCGACCGGCGTGTAGCCACGGGCGCGCCAGAACGGGTGCAAATCGCGTGGTGCTTCGGGCCGCATCGGATGATCGTCAGGGCGGATCACCGCACAAAAGGACGTCTGGACCGCCCCTGCCGCGCGGGCAGCAGCTTCTCGGGCGTCGAAAAACTGGTGACCAATACCTTGGCCCTGATATTGCGGCAGCAGAACGGATTCACCGAAATAGAATATCTGCGCAACATCCAGTCCTTTGGCGCGGAATGGTTTCTGGATTTCCGCCTTATGCCCCTCCAATGGGGAAGCAGTTGCAGCCCCAATGATGGATTCCCCGTCCCTGGCGACGACAAGCACGGAACCGGGCTCGCGCACAAATTCGGCCATGTAACCCGCTTCATATTCTGCCGTGCCATCATAGAAATAGGGCCAATTGCGAAAAACCTGAATCCGCAAATCAGACAGCGCGGAAATGGCGGCCCAGCGCTCCTCGGGATCAGTCAAGGAACGGACTTCGACAGTCATGAAACCTGAGCAATCCACTCGGTAAGATTATAGTAAACAGAGACGCGCGTGATTTTTCCGTCTGTGACCTCAAAGAAACCGCCAGCTGCCAAGCTGTAGCTCTGACCGTGCGCTGCAGGAAAGCCTTCATCTGCAACCTTGTAAATGCCGTCGACGATGAATTCCGCCGCCGCACGCCTGCCATCCTCGCTGGTCATAACGGCAATGTCATGCAGCTGCTCACTATACGCATGATCCATCCGGGCTAGAAAGGCGCGGAAGGCCTCCTTGCCGGTTTCACGGTCCCCTTGGTTGATATCATGCGCCACGTCGTCATCTAGGCATGCCAAAATACGTTCAACATCCATGGCGTTGAAAGCAGCGTAATA
>JBKBTH010000363.1:0-2213 GCA_046290915.1 Sphingorhabdus sp. | reverse complement strand
AAAAATATGCGTGGTAACATCAAAAACGGCCGCCTTTATAACTGAAGTGCCGTTCTAATAACGAAGGACGCTGTCGCTGTCATGAACGATTTTTGGCTCAGGTCGCGCTGGCGAAGCGCAGTTACATTCTGTGGATAAGTCACTGTTGCATAAAGGTGACAGCACCGAAATATTATTGTCATACGGGCCCAATTTGTTGCGCAAACCTAGCAAATCCGCCACAGCGAAGCCAACCCGGAGGAACTCCACTCTGCTTCGCGCATGCATCGCGTGCGTGATTTGAGTGGAAAAGCTGGGGAGTTTAACAGCCCACAGGACGCGGGAAACCGTTGGAATGGGGCGCTATTATAGGGGCTATACCGTGAAAAACACACGTATCAGCAATTTGAAATATGCAGCGGCACCGCTTGCACTGGGTCTGGCGTTGATCTCAACGCCGTCATTCGCTCAGGATGCGGCAGCCGAAGAAGAGCCAGGCAGCGAAATCGTTGTAACCGGTTCACTCATTCAAAATCCAAACCTTGTGCAATCGACTCCAGTCAATGCAACGACCGCTGAAGAAATTGATCTTCTGCAGTCGAACGTCGCTGAAGAAGTTCTGCGCGAACTGCCTGGCGTTGTTCCAAGCATCGGTTCGGCTGTTAACAACGGTAACGGCGGCGCATCGTTCGTCGACCTTCGTGGTTTGGGTTCGACTCGTAACATCGTTCTTCTCGACGGTAACCGCATTGCGCCATCAGGCCTTGCTGGCCGCGTCGATTTGAACAACATCCCGCTCGCTCTCGTTGAGCGCGCCGATGCACTGACTGGTGCAGCTGTGACCACTTATGGTGCAGATGCTATCACCGGTGTTGTCAACTTCATCACTCGCAAGGATTTTGCTGGTCTCGAAGTTGCGGCTGCTACCCAGCTGACGGAAAAGGGCGATGGCCACACTGTTCGTCTTGACGCGACCATTGGTGCCAACTTTGACGATGGCCGCGGTAACGCAGTATTGTCGATCGGTTATCAGCAAGCTGACCCAATCTATCAGGGCGACCGTGATTTCTCGCGCGTCCAGATCAGCAGCTACACCGGCGGAGCAGCAGGCTCAGGTACCAGTGTTCCATCGCGTTTCTCGGGCACACGTCCTTTGGTTGCCGGCACGAACACGCCAAGCACCGACGCTGCCGTTGCAAACGGTGGCGTACGTCAGATCAACGCTGCGGGCCAAGCTGTCCCAACGTTCCAGACGTTCAACTTCAATCCGTACAACGTGTTCCAGACACCGTTCAAGCGCTTCAACATTTTTGCCCAGGGCAATTACGAAGTTTCCGACGCGGTTGAAGTCTACACACGCGGCATGTTCTCGAAGAACACCGTTGACACCATCATCGCACCTTCGGGTTCGTTTGGCGGTACCGTCACGATCAACTTGAATAACCCATATCTGCCTGCGACTCTTCGTAATCAGTTCTGCGCATTCAACGTTGGCGCGGCTGGCACATACCAAGCGCGCATTTCGCAAGCTGACTGTAATGCCGCTGCAACTGCAACTGGCCGTACTGACCCTGCCTACCGCGAAGTAACCGCAACTTTGGCTCGTCGTACCACTGAAGTTGGTCCACGTATCTCGAACTACCAGACGACAATCTTTGATTATCGCATTGGCGCTCGTGGCGGGATCACTGACAGCATCGATTGGGATATTAGCGGTGCCTATGGTGAATCTGAAAACCTTCAGACCATCAAGAACTACACGCTTCAGTCACGCTTCCGTGAAGCATCGTTGGCAAACAACAGAACGTCTTGCCAGAGCGGCAATTCGGCTTGTGTTCCTGTCAATATCTTCGGTGAAGCTGGTTCGATTACGCCAGCAATGGCAGCGTTCCTGAGCGCTGACTCGTCAACAGTTGTTCGCACAACATTGGCGCAGGTTCGCGGTACAGTGTCGGGCGATGCCGGTTTTGCATCACCTTTCGCAACTGAACAGGTTGGTTTCGCAATCGGTGGCGAGTATCGTAAATATGGTGCAACCCAGTCGTCCGATCTGCTTGCGCAGACTCCAGGCGAACTCGGTGGTGCCGGCGGTGCTGCTCCAAATATCGATGGCGGCTATGACGTGTACGAAGCCTTTGGCGAAATCATCGTCCCATTGGTTGAAGACAAGCCATTGTTCCACAGCCTGACTGCTGAAGCTGGTGTTCGTTACTCTTCGTACACAGTACCAGGTG
>JBKBTH010000362.1:0-2225 GCA_046290915.1 Sphingorhabdus sp. | reverse complement strand
AGTTGAATGACGGAACGAGTTGGTTCAACAGCTTGTTGGTTTCGGTCGAGCCACTGTTTAGCAATTCATCGCCAGAGATCACATCGACGGGGACAGTGCTGTCGGCAACGGTGCGATCGGTTCGCCGCGTGCCAGTTACGATAATCGCATCTACGCCAGTTGCCTCTTCGGCTTCTGCTTCCTGAGTAGCTATATCCTGTTGCGCGAATGCTGGATTGGCCGCTGCCACGAATAGTGCAGTGGACGAAACCGTCACCGCGAGTGCTGAGATTAACTTATAATTGTTCATCATCATTCCCCGGATTATTTTTATATAATGGTTAAGGGGTAGGAAGCTGGCACTTTGATGCGCCGAATTCCAGCTTACTCCCAATGTGGAAGTATTTTGCTGCCGCAATGTGACTTTCTTGCAACGCAACATTTTGGCCCCGAGCGATTAAGCTGTGGATTGCTGAAATCGTCGCTTTGCGCCAGCCAAATGGCCCGCTATCGGATCAGACATGTCTGATATTGTTGATACTCCAGCAGAAGATCCATTCGACGCAATTGTCGATGCGCCGTTTGATGCGGCTTTGTCGGAACGTTATCTAATCTATGCGATGTCAACGATCACCGCGCGGTCGCTTCCGGATCTGCGCGACGGATTAAAGCCCGTGCACCGGCGTTTGCTCTGGGCCATGCGCTTGCTCAAGCTTGACCCAGCAAGCGGGTATAAGAAATGTGCCCGCGTCGTTGGCGATGTCATCGGTAAATATCACCCGCATGGCGACCAGTCCGTTTATGACGCAATGGTGCGGCTCGCGCAGACATTTTCGCTGCGGTACCCGCTGGTTGACGGGCAGGGCAACTTTGGCAACATCGACGGTGATAACGCCGCTGCGTATCGCTATACTGAAGCGCGCCTGACGCGGACCGCTATTGAGCTGATGAGCGGATTGGACGAAAACGGCACTGACCTTCGACCAACCTATAATGGTGAAGACGAAGAGCCAGAAGTGATGCCTGGCCTATTCCCCAACCTGCTCGCAAATGGCGCCAGCGGCATCGCGGTGGGAATGGCAACCAGCATTCCATCGCACAATGCAGCTGAAATCATTGATGCCGCTATGTTGTTGATTGATGAGCCGCAAGCCTCGCACGAACAACTCATGGACATCATCCGTGGGCCCGATTTTGCAACTGGCGGGCTGTTGGTCGACAGCAAAGCCGTTATAAGTGCAGCTTATGCATCCGGACGGGGTGCCATGCGGGTACGTGCGCGTTTTTCAAATGGCTGGCAGGACGACGGGGGCTGGGAACCAACGGGCGTTGAAAAACTGGCTGGTGGCACCTGGCAGCTTGTGGTTTCCGAGATTCCGTATCAGGTGCAAAAGGGCAAACTGATTGAACAAATTGCGCAGTTGATTGCCGACAAAAAGCTTCCGATCCTTGACGACATTCGTGACGAAAGTGACGAGCGCGTCCGCATTGTGCTTGTGCCCAAAAGCCGTAATGTTGATCCTGAAGATTTGAAGAACGCGCTGTTCCGTTTAACCGATCTTGAGACGCGTTTTTCGCTGAACATGAACGTGCTGGATGCCGACCGGACACCCAAGGTGATGGGTATCGGCGAAGTGCTGCGCCACTGGTTGCAGCACCAGATCACCGTATTGATCCGAAAGTCGCAGCATCGGTTGGAGAAAATCGACAACCGGCTCGAACTACTCGCCGGATACATCATCGCTTTTCTCAACCTCGACCGGATCATTGAAATAATCCGGACCGAAGACGAGCCGAAGCCCGTTATGATGGCAGAGTTTCAGCTCAACGACCGGCAGGCCGAAGCTATTTTGAACATGCGTCTGCGTTCGTTGCGCCGCTTGGAAGAAATGGAGCTTCGCCGTGAACTGGCCGAACTTGAGGCGGAACGGGAAGATCTTGTCAAACTGATTGAAAGCCCTGCACGGCAAAGAACGCGGCTGAAAAAGGATTTGACGGCGGTACGCAAAAATTATGGGGAAGACACCGTTCTCGGCCGACGCCGCACAAGCTTGGAAGAAGCAGGCCAAGCGCGCGAGATATCGCTGGAGGCCTTTGTCGAACGCGAACCCGTTACTGTTATCATGTCGAAGCGCGGCTGGATCAAGGCCATGAAGGGGCATGCCGATCTATCTGCGCGCGCCGATTTCAAGTTTAAGGAAGGCGATGGCCCTGCCTTTGCATTCCATACGCAAACGACGGACAAG
>JBKBTH010000361.1:0-2241 GCA_046290915.1 Sphingorhabdus sp. | reverse complement strand
AAATGCCACTGCAGCGCCCTTTGATACGCATTACCGCATGCAGGATTATATCGAGCGCGAGTTACCTGATATTATCGCAGCGCACTTTCCCGCGGATATGCAGCGGCAGGCCATAATGGGGCATTCCATGGGTGGGCATGGCGCGCTCACAATCAGCTTGCGCAACCCTGGTAGGTTTCGGTCGACCTCGGCATTTTCGCCAATCGTCTCGCCGTTAAATTGCCCTTGGGGCGAAAAGGCGCTTGGCGGTTATTTGGGAGAAGACCGGGCGCAGTGGCGCGCTTACGATAGTGTTGCGTTGTTGGCAGATGGTGCACGGCTGCCAGATCTGCTGGTTGACCAAGGTCTTGATGATAATTTTCTGGAATCACAGCTCAAAACGCATTTGTTGGTCGAACAATGCGCCGCAGTTGGTCAGCCTGCCGAAATTCGGATGCAGCCGGGATATGACCACAGCTATTATTTTATCTCGACCTTCATGGGCGAACATCTCGCCTGGCATGCGGAACGGCTGAAGGACTGAAGCCTTGGGCATTGGCCAATCTGCAGTGCACCTGAAGTTTACGGCAGATAGCCCTTATGTATTGCTGGACGACGCCCGCGTTCATGGTGCGTCACCTGCACGGTTCTATACCGACCCGATTGAAATATTGACCGCCAACAGCTTCGATGAAGTGGATGCTGTGCTTGACGCCCTGCGTGATGCGCAGCGCGATGGTCTACATGCCGCAGGGTTTTTTGGATATGAATGCGGACAGCATTTTCTTCCAAGTCTGGGACAAGAACGCAGTGGTCCGCTGGCGTGGTTTGGTTTGTTTCGCGATTATACCGTCATTGCGGCAGACGTCTTGCCGTCGCATCTGCCTGATCCGGCGGGAGCCTGGTTGTCTGAACTACGTCCGGGCATATCGCGTGCAGACTATGGCCGGGCCTTTGTCGCAGTTCAGGATTATATCCTGGCCGGCGACATTTATCAGGCCAATCTGACCTTTCCACTGTCCGCCGATTATGCGGGCGATCCGCTGGCATTATATGCGGCGCTGCGCAGCCGTGCCAAGGCTGGCTATGGCGGTGTCATCTATACGGGGGAGGCGCATTATCTGTCCTTTTCGCCCGAACTGTTCTTCGCGCTGAAAGACACGCGGGTGACGACCAAACCGATGAAGGGCACGGCAAAAAGGCAGGCCGACCCACAACGGGATTGCGAGGTTGCTGAAATCTTGCGCACCGATCCAAAACAACGCGCGGAAAATCTGATGATCGTTGATCTCCTCCGCAACGATCTGTCACGTGTGTGCGCCGCTGGCACCGTCGCGGTGCCCGAACTGTTTCATATCGAAAGCTACCCCACGGTTCATCAGATGACCTCGACAGTCACGGGGTTGCTCAATGATCATGTGGATGCCGTCGATGTCATAAAGGCGCTGTTTCCATGTGGTTCGATTACAGGCGCCCCTAAAATCCGTGCGATGCAGGTGGTAGAAGAAGTCGAAACCGCGCCGCGCGGAATATATTGCGGCTCCATCGGACGTATAGATGCCAATGGCGATACCGCCTTCAACGTTGCCATTCGCACTTTTACCTTGTGTGATTCAACAAAGACGCTTTCACTTGGGCTAGGGTCGGGCGTTGTCGCCGATTCCAACGAAGCGGACGAATGGGCGGAATGTTTGGCCAAGGGGGATTTTGCCAAAGTGGACGATTACGGATTTGATCTGATCGAAACCATGCGGTTTGAACCAATGGCTGGAATCCTGCGGTTGGAACTCCATCTTGAGCGCATGAAAACCAGTGCGCAATTGTTTGGGTTTGAATTTGACCGCCACGAATTGCGCAACCGTCTGCACGCCAGCATTTTCCATCTCGATCATGTCTCCAAAATCCGGCTGATGATCTCGCGGCATAATGCGGTCGCGATTGAGATCAGCCCGCTTCAGGATGTGACCGATTGGCGCGTTGCGGTCGTTCCACTCCCTGTCGCTGCGGAAGATTTTCGTCTTCGGCACAAAATGAGTGACCGGGCCTTTTACGACAACGCGCGAAAAGCACGGACCGATTGCGACGAAGTTATCTTCGTTGGTGCAGACGGCCGTTTAACCGAAGGCAGCATCACTGCGTTGTTTGTTGAACGTGATGGTATGTTGCTGACACCGCGGCTTGAAACGGGGCTCTTGCCCTCTGTGCTGCGCCGTGCGCTCATCGACGCGGGTGAGGCCGGAGAAGCGGACCTAACGACCGACG
>JBKBTH010000360.1:0-2243 GCA_046290915.1 Sphingorhabdus sp. | reverse complement strand
ATCAGTTTGGTCCTGCGCAGCGTCGACACGTCCGGCTTTGAACGGAACAGTAACGTCCTGACCAGCTGCCTTTGCGGCTTGTTCAATCGCGGCGTTACCGCCAAGCACGATCAAGTCCGCCAGGCTAACTTGCTGGCCGTCTTTTGCACCCTTGTTAAACGCGGTGCGGACCGTTTCGAGCTTGGCCACAACCTTGCTGACTTCGGCGGGGTCATTGACTGCCCAATCCTTCTGCGGTGCGAGACGCAGGCGGGCGCCGTTGGCTCCACCGCGCATATCGGTCGAGCGGAAGGTTGATGCCGATGCCCATGCCGTCCGAACCAATTCAGCGGTCGTTAGGCCCGATGCAAGAACGCTCGCCTTCAACTGGCTGATATCCTGCGCACCGATTGCAGCATAATTGGCATTCGGTAGTGGATCCTGCCACTTCAATGTGACCTTTGGCGCGTCCTTACCAAGGTAACGTGCTTGCGGACCCATGTCGCGGTGGGTGAGTTTGAACCATGCCTGCGCAAATGCATCTGCGAACTCTTGCGGGTTCTTCTGCCAGCTTTGCGTGATTTTCCGGAAACCGGGGTCTTCACGCATCGCAATGTCGGTCGTGAACATGATAGGTGCGTGACGGACATCAGGGCGATGTGCGTCTGGAACCATGTTTGCCGCTGATGGATCGCTTGGTATCCACTGTACGGCTCCGGCGGGGCTCTTTGTCTTTACCCACTCAAAGCCGTAAAGGTTATCGAGATACTGCGTGGTGAACGCGATCGGATTGGACGTCCAGGCACCTTCAAGTCCGCTGGAAATCGTATCTTCCGAATGCCCTTTGCCGCATTTGTTGGTCCAGCCCAAGCCTTGCTGTTCGATGGGCGACACACCGGGATCACCGGCAACGCACTCTTCTGGCTTCTTGGCGCCATGCGCTTTTCCGAACGTGTGACCACCTGCGATAAGCGCCGCTGTTTCGGCGTCGTTCATTGCCATTGCGCCAAATGCACGGCGGATGTCGTTTGCAGCGGCGAGGGGATCAGGAACGCCATTTGGACCTTCGGGATTGACGTAAATCAGACCCATCTGTGTTGCAGCCAATGGCCCCTTCAAATTGCCCTTTGCATCACGGCGTTCGTCGGTCAGTAATTTGGCTTCAGGGCCCCAGAAAACGAGGTCTGGCTGCCAGGAATCGACACGACCACCAGCAAAACCGAGGGTTTTGAAGCCCATGTCTTCCATGGCAACATTTCCGGAGAGGACCATCAGGTCGCCCCATGAGAGTTTACGGCCATATTTCTGCTTGATTGGCCACACCAGACGGCGGGCCTTGTCGAGGTTTACGTTATCTGGCCAGGAATTGAGAGGCTCAAAACGCATTTCGCCGCCATCAGAACCACCACGGCCGTCGCCGGTGCGGTAGGTGCCGGCCGAATGCCATGCCATGCGGATGAAGAACGGGCCGTAATGACCATAGTCTGATGGCCACCAAGGTTGCGACGTTGTCAGCACCTTGCGGATGTCTGCTTTGACAGCATCAAGGTCGAGCGTGGCAAATTCGGCGGCGTAGTTAAAGTCGTCGCCATACGGGTTGGCGCGCGCTTCATTTTGGCGCAGTGCGGTAAGGTCTACCTTCTTTGGCCACCATTCCGCTTTTGGTTCAGCCGTCTCGGCATGTGCAGCAGATGCGAGGGCCACTGGTGAAGTGGCCGCAAGCAACGCGACGAGGGCGATGTTGCGTATTTTCATGTCTATATGTTCTCCCGTTTCACCCTGGATGCCCCATGGGTGTATCGTGCGATTACTGGCGGTGCGTCGCCAAACCCAACGAGATTGATTTGTTACAATAATCGATTGCATTGATAACATCGACCGAAAGCGAGGATCGGAGGGGGGAATGCAGCGTTTGTTTCATACGCGCGAATGTAAAAGGGGTGGCTTTACTTTTCGCGCTTCGCTAGCAGCAGAAGCGAACGATTTTTGGGAATCATTGATGCGTAAACTGATAGTTCTTCTTGCTTTATCTTCGGCATTGACTGCCTGCGGCAGTTCGCAACTTGGCGGAGCCAGCAGTGTTTCGGATGTAAAGGTTGTCGAGAGCGATGTTTTACCGGAACCTACGCGACTTGATCTTTTTGAGCAGAACCGGCCTTACCTAATCGGGCCGTTTGATAAGCTAACAATTGACGTGTTCGGCATCGAAGAGCTTAGCAAACAAGAAGTGCAAACCGATGCGGGTGGGCGCATTTCTTTTCCGT
>JBKBTH010000359.1:0-2268 GCA_046290915.1 Sphingorhabdus sp. | reverse complement strand
GATAAAAAGCTTCAGCTTGCTTATGACATCACCACCACGGGCGGTTTGAATAAAGAAAACTTCACCGACGTTGCGGAATGGTGGTCTACGATGCTGGGAGAATTCGCTGTTTTTGTGAAAGAGCAAAAGGCACTTTCCGCGAAATAGATTTGCATGATTGGCGTCTCGACGCTTAGCGCTCCGACAGGCGAGGCATCAGTTCGACAAAATTGCATGGGCGATGCCGGTTGTCGAGTTGATGGACCAATATTTGATCCCATCCATCCTTCACCGCGCCGTTTGAGCCAGGCAGCGCAAAGATGTAGGTGCCGCGTGCCAATACCGCACATGCTCGAGATTGAATGGTGGACGTGCCAATACTGGCGAAGCTCAGCCAGCGGAATAGCTCGCCAAAGCCAGGGATATCCTTGGTTTTGACGCGATCAAGTGCCTCAGGCGTAACATCGCGTCCTGTGAGACCTGTTCCGCCAGTAGATATGACGACGTCGATGTGATCATCGTCGATCCAATTGTGCAAACGTGCGGTTATCATCGCGGTATCGTCGCGCAAGATCGCGCGCTCGATAATCTTATGTCCCGCCGCTATAATACGTTCGGCCAATATATTGCCGCTGGTGTCATCATCTGGACCGCGCGTATCCGACACTGTTAAAAGTGCGATATTAACCGGCTTGAATGCTATTTTATTATCGAGCGGCAATGCTGCCTCCAGTCGTTCGGCGCGCGGTAACGGTTCCGTTGGCATCGGGGAACTTTGGCCACATATATTGAGCTAACCCTTTCAAGCTGCCCGACGCCTTATTTTCCCGCATCTCGTAAATCCAGTAGTTGCGCAGGATAATGGCAACATAACCGCGCGTTTCCCAATATGGGATGGATTCAATGAAAAGCAGGGGATCGCCATTGTCCCGAATTTCGCTGTTCCAACGCGTGACTGGTGTCGGCCCCGCATTATACGCCGCTATCACCTTTGGCAGCAGGCCGCCAGTAGCAGGCAGATCGCGTAATTTTTCGAGATACGACTGGCCATATTCCAAGTTTATCGAGGGACGATCAAGCTCCGATGCCGCGAACGACGTACCGCGGGCCCGCGCCAAATCCTGCGCCGTGCCGGGTCGAACTTGCATTAAACCGCGTGCGCCGGCTGGGCTTACGACGTCAGTACGGAAATTGGATTCCTGCAATGCGTGGGCATAAACAAGTGACGGTGTTACCCGCCAGCCACCGCTTGGCTCCCAATTGGGCATCGGATAACGCGCCATGGCATTGCTTTGGTCACGTGACGGGCCATAATGTCCAAGCCAAAACTGGGTCGATGCAAGGTTTAGCGAACCCGCCAATTGCGCCAAATTGGCATGCTGCCGCGCATCGCCAATACGTGCCTGATGGCGCAATGCTTCATCCGCAAGTTTGGTCTGACCAATTTCAGCCAAGCTAACCGCTAGAACGGCATTCTGCTGATCTTTTAAGCTGGCCCAATCCAGCTTGGCAACCTTGGCTGCTTTATGCGCTATTGGTTCCATGCCAAGCGTTTCGCTCGCCAACAGACCGTAAAAGGTTTCAGGCAATTGCGCGGCTTTTTGCATCTTCGGCTGCACATATTGCGGCTGTTTCGCCGCCATTGCTGCACGTGCGCTCCAGAACAGACCAGCCGCCTTTAGGTCGTCATTGGCAGCGAGGCGTGAAACATTATCAAACGCCTCGAAAGCTTCCGCATATTCGCGCAGCCGCCACGAAGCTAAACCATGTACCCATGCCGCCTGTGTGCCCCATTCGCCACCTGCCTCACGCGCAATTGTCGCGATCCGTTTGGCGGATTGGTCGTCATTCTCGATATAATATGACCATGCCACGCGATACCGCAGCTCGGTCAGCGCTTCTGGTGAAAGCTCTGCAGCTCTGGTTTCCAGATATTGTTCTGCGGCCAATGACTGGTCATTTTTGATAAACGCTTGAAGCTCGCCACGAATAGAATCGCTCGCCGCATTTGCAGGCAAATCTCGTTTCGGTGCGCCACCAAGCCATGAGAAACGGCGAACACCAGGGCGTTCAGGGAGAATGTCGGCGCCACGCTTGCGTGCCATTGTTGCAAGCTGCTCTGCCTGCGGAAGATAGGGTGCGGATTGCAACAATGCTTGCAGTTGAACGGCGTCCACCTTTGGGCTGCCGGGCGCTACATATAATTCCGCGCGCGCCATGGCGACCATTGGCCCCTGAGGTGCGGCATCAATTAGCCGTGCGGCCTCATCCCATTTCTGGTTTTGAATA
>JBKBTH010000358.1:0-2273 GCA_046290915.1 Sphingorhabdus sp. | reverse complement strand
GACCTTGATGGCAAAGTGCATGAAGAGACAATGACTGGCCTAATGGCGACCTGTCTCCAGCATGAAATGGACCATCTCGAAGGTATTTTGTTCATTGACCACCTGTCGCGCCTAAAGCGTCAGATGGTGCTCAAGAAAATCGAGAAGGCCCGTAAGATGGGCGGTGGCCACGTCCACAATGAGCATTGCAGCCACTAATCATGTTTGGGACGAAGCACCCCAGCTTGCGTTAGCGCGCTGGCTTACTTCGCAAATTGTGTTGGCGCTGCGCTGATCGTCACAAACTTGCCCGACTGAATTTCCTGCACCTCAAGCATGCGCTCGGTGAGGCCATTGGCCGTGAAACGGAAAGCGCCATCGACGCCGATAAAACCCTGAGGATCCGTAAGCTGCGATACCGGGAACTTCGAACCCGGGCGCCAGTCACGTGCAACCCGTGCCACCAAAAGCACGGAGTCATACCCAAGGCTGGATAGGCGCAGCGGCGTTTTGCCGAAGCGGGCCCGGTATTTCGTGGCATATTGCGCATAGAGCGTATCGGAAACGCTGGCAAACCAGCCACCATACATCGCCGAGCTACCGGCCAACGAGCCGTCGATATTCCACAAATCTGTGCCGAGAACTTTTGCATTGCGCATTCCGTTGCGTCGAAGCGCAGGCACCAAGGCAACGCCCGCACGGCCACTATCGGCAATCAGGACGGCATCGATCTGGCCCAATTGCGCCAAGCGGCGGGCCGCAGCATCCGCAGAGGCTGTCGTTCCGTCGGATTCTTGAATGCCAACAAGTGTTCCACCTGCGCTGCGTACCGCAGAGGTGAGGTTCGATTGCGCACGCTGTCCGTAGACATTTGTCGAAACGACACCGGCAAAGCGGTTATACCCTTGCGAACGGGCGTAGCGGACCACGCGGTCGATCGATTGATTTGGCAGATGGCCCAGCAAGAAAACATTCTGTCCAGCAACACCCACATCATTGGAAAAGCTGATGATTGGAACGCCTGCGGTCCGTGCAACGGCTGCGGCCTCGACAACATGGTCGCCACGCAATGGGCCCAATATGACTTTGTTACCATCGGCAATGGCGCGCTTTGCAGCGGCAGCGACACCCATGCTGGTGTCATAGGTAATCATGCGGATGTTGGTCGCTTTAGTGTCCGTCAGTGCGAGCGCAGTCGCGTTTGCGATCGATTGGCCAACGTCACCGTCTGGACCGGTGACCGGCAGAAGTAACGCAACGCGATGCATGCCGTCCAGCGGGTCTGGGGAAACCACTGGCGGTGGCCCGTCGCCTCCACGCGGGATGGCGGCACAGGCCGACAGCAAAACGATGGAAGCCAAAGCCAGCAGCTTTTTGACCTGGCCTGCTAAAGCTTGCGGCGTGGCGCAGCTTGCTGCAATGGTTGCGCTCATGAAATTTCCCTTGGGCAAAAGCATATAAATCAGATGATGTTCGAGTCGGGCTTATATGTCGTTGCGACACCAATCGGCAACCTTGCAGATATGTCACAAAGGGCGATTGACCTGCTGAAAGCCGCGGAAATTGTGGCTGTCGAAGACAGCAGGGTTACAGGTAAATTGTTGCATCATCTGGGCCTGAAGAAAAAAATGCGCCGCTACAATGACCATAGTGGCGAGACGGAACGCGAGTCATTGGTCGCCGCTGCGCGTGGTGCGGTCGTTGCTCTGGTGTCGGATGCAGGAACACCGCTGATTTCAGACCCCGGTTACAAGCTCGTGCGCAGCGCCCGTGAGGCGGGCGTTCCGGTTTTTACAATCCCCGGTGCAAGCGCGGTAACTGCGGCTCTATCGATTTGTGGATTGCCCACAGACCGCTTTCTGTTCGCCGGTTTTCTCCCCAACAAAGCCAAGGCGCGTGTCGAAACGTTGAAGGAACTGGGGCAGGTAAAGGCGACGTTGGTTTTCTATGAAGCAGGGCCGCGTCTCGCGGCATCACTTGCGGCAATTGCGGAAACTTATGGCGACCGCGAAGTGGCTGTTGCGCGCGAACTGACCAAGAAATTTGAAGAGGTTGTGACGGGGACGGCGTCTGAACTCGCCACACGTTATGCTGCGCAGGAACCAAAGGGCGAAATCGTCCTGATAATCGGCCCGCCCGCCGATGAGGCGGTATATGATACAGGCGATGTAGACACGGCGTTGCGGGAGGCACTTTCCACAATGTCAGCTGCCAAAGCCGCTGGTGTCATCGCGAAACGTTTCGGGCTTGAGCGCGCCGAAGTATATACGCGCGCCACACAATTGAAGTCACAG
>JBKBTH010000357.1:0-2278 GCA_046290915.1 Sphingorhabdus sp. | reverse complement strand
CCATCACGCCAGCTTGCAAATGCCAGCGCCGCTGCCTCTTGCGTCGCCGCGACTACGGCGTCTCTATCAAGACTGCGCTCAGGCACCTGCGATCATCATACCGTCGATCCGCAAAGTCGGCACATTGATGCTGCGGATGAATTCCAGATCGTTGGCGGCGGTCATAGCAGCAAACATGTCCTTTAGGTTTCCGGCAATCGTGAATTCGCTCACCGGTCCGGCAATTTCGCCATCGATAATCAGGAAACCGGCGGCACCGCGGCTATAATCGCCCGTCACCGGGTTTACACCCTGCCCGGCAAGTTCGTGCACATAGATACCATGTTTGATGTCGGCGATCATTTCAGCCACGCTAACAGTGCCGCCCTCCAAGTGGACGTTGGACGGGCTGACACCCGGCGCGCCGCTCACGCCACGACTAGCATGGCCGGTGGGTTCCAATCCCAGTTGCCGCGCCGATGCGCTTTCCATCAACCAGCCAGTCAGCGCACCATTTTCGATGATCGCACGGCGTGCGGTAGGCAGCCCTTCGCCGTCAAAGGCGCGCGAACCGAGCCCGCGTGGCAAATGCGGGTTGTCGATGATCGATATACCGCTGTCGAACAACTGCGTACCTAGCGAATCAAGCAGGAAGCTTGTTTTGCGTGCGATAGCCGAGCCGCTGATTCCGCCAAGCAAATGCCCGACAAACGAACTGCCGACGCGCGGGTCAAAGACCACAGGCATCTGCCCGCTTTTGATGTTGCCAGGGTTCAACCGCTTGACCGCGCGTTCACCGGCACGCGTGCCGACGCTGGCAGGGCTAGCGAGATCCGCAAGATGCCGGGCCGACCGCCAGTCATAATCGCGTTCTTTCGCATCGCCATCGCCCGACAGCACGCTTGCGGATATGCCATAGCCTGATCCTGCCTTGACGCCTGCAAAGCCATGGCTGGTGGCCAGCGCAAAGATCGAACGCGCGGCACTTGCGCCTGCACCTTCGCTGTTGGTCACACCGGGAACGGCACGCGCGGCATCTTCGCATTCAAGCGCCGCTGCGCGAAGATGTGCTGGATCGGGGTCTTGCCCATCGTCGCTATCCATATCGGGAATTGGACCTGTGAGCAGGCGGTCTTGCGGCGCGAGGCCCGCATATTGATCCTCGGGCGCTTCTTTCGCCATATCGATCGCGCGCGTGACGAGCCCGGCAAGAATGTCGGGGTTCATATTGGACGATGAAATCGTGGCCGAACGTTGGCCAACAAAAACCCGCAGGCCAATGTCTTCGCCTTCGGAACGGGCCACATCCTCTAACTGGCCCAGGCGCACCTGAACTTCCGTCGATGCGTCACACACATAAACGGCATCGGCGGCGTCAGCGCCGGCTTTAATGGCTTGGGAAACGAGATTATGCGCGCGATCAAGCGCTTCTTGAGGTTTAAGCATGATTCCCGCTTAGGCGCGGGCAGTTACAGCGTCAATCAAACGGCTTTCAAAATACCGTAAAGACCACCGCTAAAAATGCCGGAATGGCCAACGCAGCAACCCAAAGCTTGAGCCGGTCCGCAACATATTGCGACTGCAGACCTTCGCCATTGTACGTGGCGGAATCAAGCGATTGCCAGCGGCGCTCCAGATTGCGGCATAATGGTATGACCGCGCCGACGAAAAGCACCAAGACAAAATAAGGGAAAATCGATGTGCCACCGGACTCGATGGTTGGCGTCACCAAAAATATCAGCATTAATGTGTAAACGACCAATGCAAATGCGACATGGTCAGACATACGTTTCGAATAGCTTTTGTAGCTGCGCAATTGCGCTTGTTCGGCTTTTGCCATTTTCCTGCTCTCCTCTTCCCGTCATAAGACTGTCATCTTTGGGAGCAGGTTTCAAGCACATTTACCAAGGGCTATGGCAGCCCCAAAATCTTGTGGTTTTGCAAGGACAAGCGCCATTTTGGACGTTCCATAACGAAGCGCGTAGCTTCCTCTATGCTGGCCGCATTTAGCACAGCGTCGCCCTTGTCCATTGGCTGAATCAGAAAATGGGCGAATTGCCATCCCTCCATGCGGTCCAAATCACTCGCCAATTGCGGCCAGACGAGCTTCAGTTCATCCCCGTGATGCTGGATAACCTCCGACCCTGCCTTGGGGCTAATACAGACCCAATCAATGCCAGGATGCACGGCAAGCGTTCCGTTGCTTTCAATCGCAATCTGAAATCCTTGGGCATGGAGCGCGTCGATAATCGCATCATCGACCTGCAACATGGGTTCGCCGCCAGTTATCACGACATAG
>JBKBTH010000356.1:0-2281 GCA_046290915.1 Sphingorhabdus sp. | reverse complement strand
GTCCCCAAAAATCAATATGCCAAGCATGAGCGCTACCAACAATTGGACATAGGTCATTGGCGCAATGTCAGCCGCAGAAGCGCGGGTGGTGCCCATGAAAATCAGCCAATGCGCGAAGCTAGCGGTGACCGCCACGACGGCGCATCGCGCAACAATGGTCCAGTCAGGCATGCCGATATGCAATGCCTGAACCCCCGAAAAATGGCCGGCAATTGCTGCGGTCAATATAAATGGCACAGCAAGCGATGCGACGAGAAACTGCATCAAAATGGGTGTGCCTGCACCGGCCACAGCTCGGTTACCAATCATCAAAAGCGCCATGGACATGGCTGCGCCGAGGGGCAACAAAGCTACCCAACCCAGTTCCGCAACATTGGGCCGCATGATCAGGAGCACTCCGCCAAACGCAATAAGCGTTGCTATCCATTTGGTCAGGTTCGTCCGCTCGTGCAGAAAAATGGCACTCAGAATTGCCGTAATCATTGGGCTGGTGAAACCAATTGCGGTGGCCTCCGCCAATGGCATGACGAAGATGGATGAAAAGAAGCATATGGTTGCCATGGCAACTGCAAATCCGCGCAGGATTTGAACTTTCGGCATAGGCAAAACAAAGCCCTGCCTACCTTCCGTCACATATAGCAACGTGCCCAGACCCACCATACCGATCAAATAGCGAAGTGCTGCCACTGCAGTGCCAGGCCAAACACCGGCAATAGATTTGATAACTGCATCGCCAACGGACAATAGAGCAAAGCCGCAAACGGCATATATAAGGCCCGACCGGGCCGTCGATGCGTGCACTGGAGTTCCCTCGATTGTAGCCCCCCCTTAAAAGTGTTTGCTAACAATGGAAAGCGGCAGAAATCTGTGCCGGGCAACGTAACCGACACCGAGCGTTACCAATTTATTCACCATTTGTCGGTAGCACGAAATCCTTGGACAA
The DNA here is from genome assembly GCA_046290915.1 of Sphingorhabdus sp. Taxonomy (GTDB): domain Bacteria; phylum Pseudomonadota; class Alphaproteobacteria; order Sphingomonadales; family Sphingomonadaceae; genus Sphingorhabdus_B. The sequence continues at coordinate 1,338 of JBKBTH010000356.1, read as the reverse complement.
TGGATCATCGGAGCGGGATAGCGTGAGTGCATTTGGGAAAAAACCAGGCTTATCTTCGGGGCGTCCATCGTTTGGCGTAGCGCGTCCCATGACGGGCGGAGGTGGCTCACTTGCATCGCAGCCTACTGCTCCGCCACCACAGCCGGATTACGCCCAACCAACGGGCGGGGGGGAACAATTTCCTCCTATCGAGTCTGTAGAGTTACCAGGCGGCAGCAGCGGCGATCCACAGACACCAATGCAAGAAGCGATGTCGCGATTGTCAGACCGTGCAAATAACGCAGCGCCAGTCGATGAAGGCCCCCAAGGTTTCGAAGCTTCGGTGCATAAAATTAAAGAGCAGGTCTTACCGCGCCTTTTGGAGCGCGTTGACCCGGAAGCCGCGGCATCGCTCAATAAAGAAGAACTGACCGAAGAATTCCGGCCAATCATTCTTGAAGTGCTGGCCGAGCTCAAGCTCACGCTGAACCGCCGTGAACAGTTTGCTTTGGAAAAAGTGCTGGTCGACGAACTGCTCGGCTTTGGTCCGCTGGAAGAATTACTGAGCGACCCGGACATCTCCGATATCATGGTAAATGGCCCGCTACAGACCTATATCGAAAAAAAGGGTAAGCTCCAGATCGCGCCGATCCAGTTTCGGGATGAAGAGCATCTTTTCCAGATTGCACAGCGCATTGTGAACCAGGTCGGTCGCCGAGTCGACCAAACCACGCCTTTGGCCGATGCCCGACTAAAAGACGGCAGCCGTGTGAACGTCATCGTTCCGCCGCTATCACTGCGCGGCACCGCCATTTCGATTCGTAAATTTTCGGAAAAGCCAATCACGATCGACATGTTGAAGGGCTTTGGTTCGATGAGCGAACCGATGGCAACGGCATTGAAGATTGCTGGCGCCAGCCGGATGAACATCGTTATTTCAGGCGGTACGGGTTCGGGTAAAACCACGATGCTCAACGCCTTGTCCAAAATGATTGACCCCGGCGAACGCGTTTTGACGATTGAAGATGCTGCGGAACTTCGGCTTCAGCAGCCGCATTGGCTCCCGCTTGAAACACGCCCTCCAAACTTGGAAGGCGAAGGCGCCATTACCATCGGCGACCTTGTGAAGAACGCTCTTCGTATGCGGCCTGACCGGATCATCCTGGGCGAAATTCGTGGCGCGGAGTGTTTCGATCTCCTCGCCGCGATGAACACCGGCCACGATGGATCCATGTGTACTTTGCACGCCAACAACCCGCGTGAGTGCTTGGGTCGTATGGAAAACATGATCCTGATGGGCGACGTCAAGATACCTAAGGAAGCCATTTCACGGCAAATCGCGGAATCGGTCGACCTAAT
>JBKBTH010000035.1:256-10751 GCA_046290915.1 Sphingorhabdus sp. | reverse complement strand
ATCTGAAAATCAACGCCGCCGCGCTTCATATGCGCGAAAACGCCCGATACGCTTGCGCCCGTTACCTGTGTTGATGCCGATGCCGCTGCGACAGCTGGCGGGATGCCGTAGAAAATAAGCAACGGCGTGGTCAGGAACCCGCCGCCGACGCCGAACATTCCAGAGAGCACACCAACGCCGCCACCCAGCAGGATGATGACCAGCGCATTGACCGACAAATTGGCTATAGGAAGATAGATATCCATGTTTGACCGACAGACCCTAACGGCATTTGACGGCAGGATAAAGGCTGGCGCTTAGAAACTCGTGGACAATGTGACGGTCGGCCCGTTGCCGGGTTGTGCTTGGCCAGCAATACGGAACCGCCAACTTGCATCGAGCTGGAATTGCGCGCCACCAGCCATGACGTTTGCGCGGATATTTGGCCCGACATCAATGCGCATGACATTGTCTTGTCCGCCGCCCCAAATGCCTGCGCCTGCGGCAAGCGATGCCCTTCCAGTTTTAGCAATTGGCCGATGTGCTTGGACGGCCACATCGGCAAAGGGGCCGCCGTCTTGGCCCGATACAAAACCAGCCTGACCATAGCTATCCAACCGGAAGCCAAGCGGCATTTTTACGTCAGACGTCCCGCCTGCGACCAAGGCCGCAAATGCATCTGGTCGGTCTTCGCGAAATCTGCGTTCAGCGAAAACCTGCACCGGAAGCCGCGCAACAGGTCGCCAACGCACGCCCGCTGCCAATTCCCTTTCGCGCAAACGGCCTTGTGCAACTGAAGCGCGACCAGTGAGCGAAAGGCGAGGTAAGCCAGGCGCACGGGCAAAGCGCAGGAGCGGGATAGCCGCGATCACTGCGCTCTGGCTGCCGCCATATTGTCCATTGCCAAGCGATCCAGCGGCGGACGTGCCCCGACGCCAAAAACTATAGGCGTAGACTTCAAATGGATTTGCAGCGGAAATGTTTGGAGGCGGCGCACGGACGAGGCTGGGGGCATCCGGGCCGGTCGGTAAAAAAGCGGCTGGATGGCTCCGCATGGGAAGCTCTGCCTGAAATAAAACAGGTGCAGTATCCGCAGGGCGGGCGGCAATGTTCGCATGGCTATTTTTGATGTGCCACCCAGCATGAGGCGCAGCGCGCTTGGAATTCTGTTGCGTTAATGTCCGCGGCCTCGGGCTGGGTGAGGCTGACTTTACGCGGACTCGATCCGCATCTGCTTGCTGATCGGGTTGGTTTGGGTCGCTAATATCAATAGCCGTGAAACCAATACGAACAGCGACCCAAGTTGCACATAGCAAAGCTATCGATGCAAAGGCCCGCCCGCGCATTAGTCAGGCCGGGCCAATGATTCAGGCACGATATGGTGTGCCGTTTTGTCCCAATGCAGCGGTGCCCCGAAGCAATGCCGCACATAGGCTATACAGGCCCGCCTAGCCGCCATGATCGCGATGATATTGGCAATGAAGCTGCGCGGGATCGACAGCAACGCTTCTTTTGGACCGTATAATGCGGCGACAAAACTCGCGCGGACGAAAAGCCGCCAAAAGAGAAATGCGGCGTTCGTCCAAAGCAGAATGGTCAATGTCGGCGGGAGAGGCTGTGGCCGGTGCGCGCCTTGTGCTTCAGCCACCGTTAAAACCGCGGTCAGCAATATGCAGGCATAGGCTGCGACCAACACAATCGCGGCGAATATCGACCGGCGGTCCTGAATCAGCATCCATTTTTGTGCCAGATTGCCGTTCCATCCAAGCCTGTCCCAACCGGCAAGCGCAATGCCCGTCAGCCATCGCGTTTTTTGACGGACTGACGTAGTGAGCGTGTCGGGAAAGCACGCTCTGGTCCCCACAAGCTTGCCATTGCGGTCCAATATCCGCGCCATGATGGTGCGTCCTCCGGCGGACCCAATGCGGATACCAAGCTCGTAATCTTCCGTCAGGCTGTTCTGGTCGAAGGGTTCGCCGCCGTTCATGACAGCCAGCCGGCCCATCAGGTTGCGTTCAATCGCGCAGGCCACGCCAGCAAGCGGCAGAGGTGCACCAAGCGCCTCGCGCACGACCATATTCTTGCCATGTGCTTCAGCAAATTCGTCGCAATAATGGCCACTGATCCATCGCGAACCTCTGGTCCGCACCGGAATGACGGGCAATTGCACCGCGCCGCCTTTGGTCACCAACCGGTCAAACACCCTAAGCTCATCGGCGTGAACGGCGTCTTCTGCATCATGCAGGACAATGGCCTTGGCTTTATAACCGCCTGCGATTTCATCTGCGAGCAGCGCCTTCCAAAGCCTGTTGAGGCAATCAGCTTTGGTGGTCGGGCCAACATGATTGACCAGAACGAGCCGAATCCTGCTGTTATCTTTCGCAGCCTGAATGACTGCGGCGGATGAATGCGCGTCATTGGGATAGCAACCGACATAGATCCTGTGGTGGCAAGCGCTCGCCGCCCAACTGCGCGTACAATTGCGGAGCATCGCACCAATAACGGCTGCCTCGCCCCAGGCTGGAATCAAAACGGCAATCAAACCTTCGCCGGACGTTGACGGCAGCTGACTTGCCTTCATCGGTGGCGTTCGCCGGTAAAAGGCAAATTTTCTGTACACCCGCCGCCCAATCCAAATGGCGTCAACGCACACATCGTCAATCGCGCCAATCAGCAGCCAGATCGCACTGAACATCAAAAGCTCACGCTGTGCGGTCTCGACGATAGGAAAAAACCAGTTTGACACAGGCGCGACCCCTCAACCGGCTGCGAGCCATCGCGCGCCGTGTTCATGTTCGAATTCGGAAAAGAAGCTGTCTCAGCCGAGCTGGACTTTGCTCCGTTCATATTGGCGGTCCTTGCGTGTGCCCATCACCATCACCCAAAGAATGGGGATCGCCCAAAAAGATAATAGCGCCTGATAGGACGTAGGTACAAAGTCCGGGATCCACAATGTGGCCATATGCGTTGCGACCGCCACGGTTTGAAATCCCATTGCCCAAATTGGCCAAAAACGGCTGCTGTTCATCGCAAGTATGATGAGAGCAACGAGACAGCCGCCATCTACGGCAAATAGTCCGTAAGAGGTCGTCGCCCAACTTGGGTTCATCGTTGCCGCGGCTGCGCTCAATATGGTCGCCACGATGAAAATGGTTGCGCCTGCTCGTCCGGTACGTCCGCCATTTATGCTCGCGTACAGAGTGCACAGCAGAAGGGCGAAGATAAAGGCTGACTGAAGAATATCCATCCCTTGCCCGTCCTCAGAATGTCGCCCGCGGTCGGGCAAGGGGGCCCAACATCAGCCGTTTACGACCCGAAGACCGGCTGGTCGGACAAGTGGACCGGGGCCAACGCACCCGAAGTTTATTTCTTGAAGATTGCTGTCGCGTTGGGCGACGGCGATTTTGCGGTGCGCATTTACAAACCCCTTGCGCGCATCAACCATCATCGTCAGTCCGCTTGCCACGCCTTCAATGGCCGCTTGCGTATGTGCAGGGGGCGCGTCTGAATTGCGGCAGACATCAATGACGGAAAAGGTCAGGTTGGCCAAATCTGCAAGTGCGTTATCTATCGATTGGTGGGTTGACCGGATGTCAGCTGCCAATTGCTGGGCGGTCTCATGTTCGAAATTCACCATAAACTGTCTCCCTCTTGATCTGAACTTTGCTTCAGCCAGCGAAGGAAATTTATTGAAACAGTCGAAACGTGCCCGTCAAAACAGCAACAACAAATGCGAACGCCACCGTGCTGAAAAATGCAATATTCAGCGATTGAACCAAGATATCCTTTCGGGATAAATCATGTCTTTCACCACCGATGGGCGGAACAGAAACGCGTGCAGCAATTTTCGCAACGGCCTGTCCCACCCGGCTCGGGGGCCCGTCCTGGCTAGCTAGATATTGCTGGCGCTCAAGGTGTTGCGTTTCGTATACCAATGGCTCGGATATCGAGCGTTGTTCAATGGCCGCAAAGATTTTCGCTGCGTCCTTGCGTGTCGCGGCGCTGAGCTTGCGACGCGCGGCGTCCAACCTTTGGTCGACCGTGAAGGGTGAAATCCCCAGCAAACGGGCAATTTCCTTGGATGTGTGGTGATCGTCTACCAGCCGCAGGCACGCCTTTTGACCGTCAGTCAATTCGACGGATATAGCCGCCATCGGAGTTGCATCCGTGGCCACTAAAGTCTGCTTCAATGTCCCCAGGTCGGCCATGGTCCTTGCCCCCTTGACCGGTTTCTAGACCAAGGGAAACCGCTAAGGCAAGGGAATTGCTCAATGTTTCCTGCTTCGCTTGCTATAGAATATGTAGACGGGCATACAGATCGGCGATGACTGAAACCCCAAAAAAGCGACATGACCAATCCGCGTTGCGCGCGTTCCTTTCAAGCGAAGCGGCGGGCGGAATTTTGTTGATGGCAGCGGCGGCTTTGGCGTTGCTTATCGCCAATTCGCCTTTTGCAGATGGTTATGCGCATTTCGTGCACGCTGTAACGGGGCCTGAGTTGACTCCAAAACTTGGCCCGATGACCGTTCATTTATGGATCAATGACGGCCTGATGGCGATTTTCTTCCTGTTGGTCGGACTGGAGATTAAGCGCGAATTTGTCGACGGCCATCTTTCGACCTGGAGCGATCGGCGGCTTCCCATCATTGCCGCCGCGGCGGGCATGGTCTTTCCCGCGCTGATATATCTGGGCATAGCAGGCGGTGATCCTGATTTGCATCGCGGCTGGGCCATTCCTGCGGCAACCGATATCGCCTTTGCCATTGGCGTGCTGGCGCTTTTGGGCAGCCGCGCGCCCGCGTCTTTAAAACTGTTTCTCACCACAGTTGCGATTGTCGATGATATGGGCGCAGTCGCTATCATTGCGCTGTTTTACACCGCTGAACTGAACATCATGGCGCTGGCTGCCGCTGGTGCAATCTGGCTGACGATGATGGCGCTCAACAGGTTTCGGGTGAATGCGCTTTGGCCCTATCTCATCCTCGCAGCATTGCTGTGGTATGCGACATTGTTGTCGGGTGTTCATGCAACCATTGCAGGTGTCATGGCTGCGTTTGCGATTCCGTTTCACCGGACATTAGCCGCCCCGGATCGAGAAGATTCCGCACTACACCGGCTCGAGCATGCATTGGTAAAGCCAGTGGCGTTTTTCATTGTTCCTGTCTTTGGCTTTGCCAATGCGGGTGTTTCGCTTGCGGGCACGAGCTTTGCCGCACTGGCGGCTCCGCTTCCGCTTGGCATTGCGTTGGGACTGTTCCTGGGCAAACAGATCGGCATTTTTGCAAGCGTGTGGGCTTCTGTGAAGTTCGGAATTGCCGTCCGCCCGAAAGACGCAAGTTGGATGCAAGTCTATGGCGTTGCTTTGCTGTGCGGAATTGGTTTCACCATGAGCCTGTTTATCGGCGGCCTCGCCTTTGTTGGACCGGAACAAGCGGACGCGGTCAAAATTGGTGTTTTGATGGGGTCGTTGTTTTCGGCACTGTCCGGGTATCTGATATTACGGTTTGCGGCGCCCCGAACACCACTATCTGGAGAAGCGACATGAAGGCTTTCTTTCCCATTCTGATGGCCGCTTTGTTGGCATCGGCATGCAGCACAGGTCCCGTGTCGGCGCCTTCCGCGACGGCAGCACCTGTGCTGTCATTGACCAGTATTTCTGACGCCTATGTTCGTCTAACGCTGGAAGCCGGAACGCACGAAGCCGAATATGTGGATGCTTATTATGGGCCAGAGACATTGCAGACTGCGGCGAAAGCCAATCCGCGTTCGCTTGGCGCACTTATTGGTGAAGCCCGCAATCTAACAGCTGCCATTGATGCCGGTTTGCCGACGATCAGCGATGATGCCGACCGTCGCCGCGCTATGGCTTTGCGTGGCATGCTTGTCGCCGCAGATACTAGGCTTCAAATGCTTCAGGGCCGAAAATTCGCATTTGACGATGAAGCGAAAGGCCAGTTTGCGACGGTCCCTGTGCTCATGACGCTCGCTTATTATGACGCCATATTAGGGGGGCTTGAGAAGCTTATTCCCGGAACCGGTCCACTGGCTGCGCGGGTCGATGCTTTTAACGAGCGCTACACTATTCCCAAAGAGCGGCTTCAACCCGTGTTCGACGCTGCGATCTCCGAATGCAAACGTCGCACCGCGCAGCATATCGCGCTGCCAGCTGGCGAGACGTTTGACATGGAATTTGTGACGGGCAAAACCTGGTCGGGCTATAATTATTATAAGGGCAATTACAAAAGCCTGATCCAGATTAACACGGACCTGCCTATTCGCGTGAGCCGCGCCGTCGATCTCGGTTGTCACGAAGGCTATCCCGGGCACCATGTTCTGAACCTGATGGTCGAACAACGGCTCGCCCGCGCAAAAGGATGGAGCGAGTATGAGGTCAACCCGCTGTACAGCCCAACCAGCGTGCTATCCGAAGGCAGCGCCAATTATGGCATCGATCTCGCCTTTCCGGCGAAGGAGCGCTTGGCGTTCGAACGCGATGTTCTGTATCCCCTCGCTGGCCTCGATCCGACTTCTGCAGAGGCATATTGGAAAATGCAGCAAATGACAGAAATGCTGTCGGGTGCGCGCCTGACCATCGCCAAAATGTATCTCAACGGGGAAGTGTCACGGCCAAAGGCGCTTGAGTTGACGCAAAAATATCTGTTGCTGTCGCCGGCGCGCGCTGAACAGTCGGTTGCCTTCACGGACCACTATCGCAGCTATGTCATCAACTATGGCTGGGGCAAGGACTTGGTGCGTGGCTACATTGAGCGCGGTAACCCTGACCAAATCGAGCGCTGGCGCCGTATGGAAAAGTTATTAAGCGAGCCAACACAGCCCGCCGATCTGCTGCCCTAAGCAAGATGATCGCGGAACCAGACGGTTAGTTCTTCTTCGGACAACTCGGCTGCGGCGAGGGCAACAAAGGTTACGACCAGTTCGGCATCCGTAGCGGTTAGAACCCCGCCATTCAGAACCAAAAAAGTTTCGCTGACGACAGCCGCGGTCCGCTTGTTCCCGTCAACAAATGGATGGTTACGTGCGATTCCAAACGCATAGCTCGCGGCCAATTCGCTTAGGTCTGGTTCGCCATAAAGCGCCAAATTTTGTGGACGTGCCATCGCACTGTCAAGCAACCCGGCCTCACGGATCCCTTCGCCACCGCCATGTTCGGCAATCTGTTCAGCATGGGCAGCGATCGCTACATCAAGTGCAACCCAAATCCACTGTTGTGTCATGTGCGTTTCTTATTTGGCAAGTTCGCGGAGCGCGCGCTTCCGCTGCGCCATAACTTCACGAGCAACCTGCATCTGGGCGTCGAAGTCTGCGTCATAAGGCTTCAGCTCAAGTCCGTGATCGGTATCAAGCTTCGTCAACACATCTCCCACCTTCGCCTGTAAACGGTCAAGGTCACGTTTGGGGAGAATGATAGCGGCGCTGTTTCCAACTTTTATGATTTTGACAGTTTCGTTCATACAAGCGTTATAACACAAAAATCACTATGCCTGCAAGTCTGGCACATTCACCATCACTGACTGCGAAATCATATTGGCAGTGCCGAATATTGTCATGAAGCTGATGTCAGTTGCATCGCGACCCACCGCAATGCGGACAAGATGTTCTTCGGGCGCCAGTCGCGTTGGGTCAACAAGGTGCCAGCGGCCATCAAGATATACTTCGACGACTGCGTGGAAATCGGGTGGATTAACGCCGAGGCCATAGGCCGATACCATGCGCGCCGGGACATCAGCCGCGCGGGCGAAGGCAATCAGAAGATGCGCAAAATCGCGGCAGACACCGCGCCGAGAAATGAAGGTATCGGTCGCCGTCGCGCCAATGGGCGAAAAGCCGGGGGCATATGTGATATTGTCGAACAACCATTCCGCCATCTGCAAAATCTGGTCGCCTTTTGTCGCTCCATCAAACCGCGTCGTCACAAAGTTTTCATGCCGGTCGGACGGGCAATAGCGGCTGGGCATCAGATATTGGATATAGGCCGGCGGCAGCTCCAAATGCGGGACAGTATGGAGGCCAGCGATGCGTGTGGGTTGACGGTCGATCTCAACTGTCGCCGAATAGCTAATATCAATCCGGCCTTCGGCATGCAGCCATGTGCGTCGGCCAAGGCCATCCATCCCTTCGATTGTCTTGAGCGGTGAGCAGTCACCTTTCACTTTTAGCAGGTCTTTCAGCAACCGTTGGTCAGCCATGGGAATAGCCTCCACCGCCAGCAGAACGTCAGCCGCGTTCGGCAATTGATAATGGAGATTTGCAGAGATTTCGACGGTGGTCATAACCGCGTTCATCGGGCATTTGCAGGAGTCGCGCAAGCTCTCGCAAAGTGCATTTTGTCGGGCTATGCGGTGCCAATATGTAACGTGGAATGTCCCGAACTATGCGTCTGTTTTTTGATCCCCGCCAGTTGGACCATGCGCCAGCGCAGGAGCTGCACAATGGTGCGTTCGTCCCTTATGCGGAAACGCCCGCCCGTGCGCACGCGCTATGTGCCGGCGTGCCCAATACGGAACAGCCTACAGACCATGGCGAAGCGCCGATATTGGCGGTGCACGATGCAAGTTACATCGAATATCTGAAGACTGCGCATGCCCGTTGGCTTGCCGCCGGACGGCGGGGCGATGTACTAGGCTATGTCTGGCCAGTGGTGCGGCGGCGTGCATTGGACCTCACGCGTATTGATGCCCTGGCTGGTCGTTACAGCATGGACAGTTCAACGCCGCTCACCGCCGATAGCTGGAGTTCAGCATATTGGAGCACGCAGTCTGCCTTGTCGGCGCTTGATGCTGTGCTGGCAGGTGATCGCGTCGCGGTTGGCCTCTGCCGTCCGCCCGGGCATCATGCAGGCGCCGACTATCTTGGCGGATATTGCTTCATCAATCATGCGGCGGTGGCGGCGCAGGCCGCGCGTAACGCAGGCATCGAACGCGTCGCCATTTTGGACATCGACTATCATCACGGCAACGGGACGCAGGACATTTTCTGGGATCGCGGTGATGTGTTTTATGCCTCTGTGCATGCTGACCCCGCGACGGACTTTCCCTTTTACTGGGGGCATGCGGACGAAGTCGGCGAAGGTGACGGGGCAGGGGCAACGCTCAATTTGCCATTGCCGCAAGGGACAACCATCGACGCATTCCGCGCTGCGCAAGCGACGGCTTTAGATGCCATCGCGCGATTCAATCCCGGCCTGCTGATTGTAAGCTTCGGAGCAGACACGTTTGAAGGCGACCCAATCGCCAACTTCGCGCTGCGGACATCGGATTATGCCATGCTGGCCCAAGACATTGCTGCAATGGGATTGCCGACAGCGGTCCTGACCGAGGGCGGTTATGCCGTCGACAATTTGGGCGAAAATCTGGCCAGCTTTTTAAGCGGGTTCTGAATTTTTAGGGCAGCCTGAAATAGACATTGTTTTGGTAATAAGACACCAATGGTTGCCCCTGGGCATCAAGTGCGGGGGAAAAGCGCGCACGCCGCATAACGGATTTGCAGACAGCATCGTCAAATTCTTTGGGCCGTGTTGTCGCTTGAATATGGCATGCGGTTGGGACGCCATCAGGTCCAACGCTGAGCCGAAAGTTCACTAGCGCAGGTTGGCCAGCAGCCAGCATGTCGGTCGGATAGTCGGATGACACAATCCATTTGCCCGGCGACTGAAGCGGCGCGGCCCGCTGGCTGAGCGTCTTGTGCTTTTCAACATCGACACCCCAACTGGTGAGAAGATTGTCAATGCAGGTATCGAGCGCCGCCAACGGCCCGCGCATGGAACCTGTCTCAAGCATCAATGGCTGTCGCAGAGGCTTGCCAATGCGCAAATGACGAATTGCTTTTTGCCGGTCGTCACTAATGGGTTGAATGACGACCCATTCTGATTTTTCCCGATCCTTAATCGCCAGCAATTCAGACGCACTTGGCGGCGCGACGCGTGCGCTGCTGGAAAAAATCAAAGCGGGTTCCTTGCCGAGATTTCCGGCGAGAAACGCAATCTGCTGTTCCTGCTCGCTCGGCCCGAACTGGATATTTGCATCGCCTTTTTGAACGGACGTCCGAATGAGCTTTCCGGCAATCGTCAGGCGGAAATATTCACTTGGGCTAAAGCGGTCCATAAACAACAAAACGGTTTGCTTGCCGTCCCCAAACTGCCGACCGAGGCGGCATCTTTCCTCGGCATAATTGACCTGCCATGATGACGTCGGTTTCAAAACCAATGGCGCAGGCGCGGCAGCCGTCGCTGGCGCCGAGATTGTGAGGGCGAAAATGATAAGCGATGCGACGAGTGATTTTGCCATATCCGGCAAGTTAGCCAACAGCACAGAAGCCACAAGTAAAAAGGGCGGCCATTTCTGACCGCCCTAAAATTCTGACTAAATGTTGCTGTGGGTTAAAGCTTGCCGACCAACTCCGGTACAACCGTAAACAAGTCACCGACCAAGCCGATGTCCGCAACCTGAAATATCGGTGCGTCTTCGTCCTTGTTGATGGCGATGATGACCTTGGAGTC
>JBKBTH010000035.1:0-246 GCA_046290915.1 Sphingorhabdus sp. | reverse complement strand
GCAACGATCTTGCCGGTTTGACCGACCTGATAATCATTGGGGACGTAACCTGCATCAACCGCTGCGCGGCTTGCGCCTACGCCAGCGCCAAGCTTGTCAGCGAGTGGCAAGATGGTCGCTGAGAAAGTGTCGGCATCCTTGAGCGCACGGCCGCCAGATACGATGATCTTGGCAGATGTCAGTTCAGGGCGTTCCTGCTTGGCGATCTCTGCCGAGATGAACGTTGACATTCCGGCATCGCCGCCT
>JBKBTH010000355.1:0-2295 GCA_046290915.1 Sphingorhabdus sp. | reverse complement strand
CGTGCCCGGGACATAACGCAATATATCCGCCAGGGAGTGATGCGCCTGATCGTCCAACTGCTCACGCGTCACGACGTTGATGGTCTGCGGAATATCAATTAAGGGCGTGTCAGTTTTTGTGGCCGTCACTGAATTGGATGCCAGATACCCATCGCTTATACCCGTGACGATGATCGTCCGGCTGTCATCATTTGCCTCCACATCAAACGCTGCGTCTTCTGCAAAGGCATGGGGCGCGCTCATCACGACAGAAATAAGGGCGAAAACGGAGGAGGAGAGACGAAGCATTTATGACCTTTTTATAGTTATTGCGAATGACTCGCAATTCGATTTCCAACCCCTATTGAGAATCGTTCTCATACGCAATTCAAAAATGTAAAAATGTGCATTTGCTTTCGCGAGTGACCAATTTAGGTACGACGGCACGCGGATGACATTGTCGGCGAAGGATATATTTATGAACGCTACGATCTGGCATAATCCTGATTGCGGTACGTCGCGCAAGACGCTCGCCATCCTTCAGGAAGCGGCTGGTGTGACCGTCGAGATTGTCGAATATCGCAAGCATCCCTTCACCCGCGCAAAGCTCGAGCAACTGTTCAAAGAGGCCGGACTAACGCCGCGCGAAGCGCTTCGTACCCGTGGTTCGCCCGCAGAGGAGCTAGGTCTTATAGAGGGTGCGACAGCAGATCACATATTGGAAGCTATGGTTGAACATCCCATTCTGGTCGAACGGCCATTTGTGGAAACCGATAAAGGTGTTCGGCTCTGCAGACCGCAGGAAAAAGTATATGAACTGCTTTAAGGCGCCTTAAGCCACCTGCCGGTGCGGTCCCTTAAACAGCTCAAGGCTGTCGGCGAAGATCATCGGGCGTCCAAAATAATAGCCTTGGATTTTCTTGCAACCAAGCTGCTGGATCATTGCCAGTTCGCTCTCGGTCTCAACGCCTTCCGCAGTGGTGGCGATGTTTAAGCTGTCGGCCAACGCAACAACGGCGCGAATGATGGCAAGGCTCTCGGCCTTATTTTTGGCAGCGCCTTGTACGAAACTGCGATCCACTTTGATTGTGTCAAAACGGACGTTGCGCAAATAACCAAGCGATGAATATCCAGTGCCAAAGTCATCAAGCGACAATTTGATCCCAAGGCCGCGGATACGATCAAGTACCTGCACAGCCAGCGTCCCGTCCCTGAGGAAAATGCTCTCGGTGACCTCAAGTTCAAGCCGCCAGGCGGGCAGTCCGCTATCGTGCAATGCCGAGACAACCGTTTCCACGAAGTTAGTACTGGTCAGCTGATCCACCGAAATATTGACCGCTACGCGCGTCGATTCCGACCAACTCATCGCATCCTTACACGCACGTCGTAGAATGAAATCACCGATGCCAACGATAAGCCGCGCATCCTCTGCCACTGGAATGAACTTGGCTGGCGAAACATTCCCGAATTTCGGATTGTTCCACCGCAACAAAGCTTCAAAGCCAACCAGCTCGTTCCCTCCGCCGGCGTTGACCACTGGCTGATATTCAACGTGGAATTGTTCGCGCTCAAGCGCTGCACGCAGTTCAAATTCCATCAACCGGCGTTCTTCTGCATTGGCATGCAGTTTATGCTGATAATTGTGGTGTGTGTTGCCGCCCTGATCTTTTGACCGGTACAGGGCCAAGTCAGCACTGCGCATCAGCAATTCGACCGTGCGTCCATCCGCTGGCCCAAGGGCACTGCCGACGCTTGCTCCAATAAACAGGGTATTTTGGTCTACATCGTACGGCCGTGACAGGCTGTCGATGATGCGCCGGGCGAGTGTCGCGACATATTTGCTGTCATTCGCATCTTTGATGACGACGGCGAATTCGTCGCCGCCCAAGCGGCCGCACAATTCATTGTCCGTCATAATGAGCTGCAACCGGCGCGCGACCTGCGCAAGTAAGCGGTCGCCGACGGGATGCCCCAACGTATCATTGACGGCTTTGAACCGATCAAGATCGATCATGAGGAAGCCGCAACGGCGCCGCCATTTTTCCGCTTCTTTCAGGGCGTCAGCGAGCGTCTCTGTCAATTGCAGACGATTTGGAAGCCCAGTCAGCGTGTCGAAGCGGGCGAGATGTGAGATCTTGTTTGCCGATTCACGCTGTTCGGTAACGTCCGAACCAACACCACGGAACCCAAGAAAGCCGCCATCTTCGGAATGGCGCGGCGATGCGGACAATTCCCACCAACGCTGCACGCCTTTGAAGGTCACGGGAACAATGAGATTGCTGAAGGACTCGCGCCGCTTCAAGCGATCTGCCAACT
>JBKBTH010000354.1:0-2296 GCA_046290915.1 Sphingorhabdus sp. | reverse complement strand
TATCATTCGGCATTGGCCGTAAAACTGCTGCCTTGACGCGACCTACTGTATTATGGCAGTAAGCATGTAATGAAAAATGACGTAAAACCTGTATATTTGAAATTACGTGATGTGATTGCGGCTGCGATCTTGGATGGCGCCTATAAAGAAGGCGATATGTTGCCGTCTGTCCGCGCATTTGCTGCAGACCAAGGCGCAAACCCTCTTACGGTCGCAAAAGCATATCAGCTATTTCAAGACAGCGGACTTGTGGACGTCAAGCGTGGTGTCGGCCTATTCGTCGCAAGTGGCGCTATCTCGAAACTGCGCAGTTTCGAACGCGATAATTTCATGCTCAATATTTGGCCTGACGTGAAAGCCCAAATGCAGCGTGCAGGTATCGATCCAGCCGAGTTATTGGCGCTTAACTGATTTTTTAAACGCGGCTTTTGCTTTCATCAGGTCCTTGGTGAGTTGCACATCGGGCCCCATCATTGCGTCCGCTTTTTGAAGCAATTCCAGTGCTGCCTTTGGCCGCTTTCCGGCTTTCAATAATATTCGCCCGTAGTTGACTGTGATGAACGCATTTGCGGGCATGTTGCGATAGGCGATTTCTGCGAAGCCCTCCGCCTGTTCCATTTGCCCTGCGCCAGCGTATGCCCGCGCGAGGTTAATCATCAATATCGGGTCATTATATCCGATGCGGGCGACCAACCGATTGAGCAGGAATGTCGCCTCTCGCCATTTCCCAGCGTCGAGATTGTAATATCCGGCAAGCCGCAACGCGGTGAGGTTTTCAGGGTTATAGGAGAGGAATTGAGCGACGGTAGCGGAAGCATCGCGATATTTTCCAGTTCGCACCATTGCCTCGGTAATCCGCAACATGACGGGTTCGGTGAAACTGATTTCACGTGCTTTTTGATATGCGCCGAGGGCATTAACATAGTCACCGCGCGCTGCTAGAACATCACCGACAATGAGATGGGCATCAGGAACACCCTGGTTGCCTGCCTGCAATCGCGAGGCTTGCATGAGCGCGATGTCTGTTTGGTTGTTGGCCAGTAACAGCCGAATATATGGCAGCATCGTCCGGGCATTGTCTGGAGCCCGACGCACCTCATCGGCGGCGGATTCCAACGTTAACGCCTCGGGAAGCGGAATGGCCTTACGAACCATCGATATAGAGGCTTCATTCAATGGAGCGTAGGATCTCTCTGGCTGATCGCTCGCTTCGAACGCGCGGGCGGTGACCATAAAGGCATACGTGTCCGCATCGGTGCGAATGGCAATCGGCTTTATGGCGTCGAGAGTGTCGAACGGGTCCCCTGCACGGAACATTGCCTGTGCTAATAACGTGCGGACAGTCATGTTGTTTGGTTGCATCGCCAACAAGCGCTGCAGCACATCGACAGCCCTGTTGAAATTTTGGAGTTCATATTCAGTGATCGCTGCAAGCAGCATCGGCCCGGGTCGTTCCCGAAATGCACTGTTGGTGCGCTGCAAGAGCCGCGCAGACAGACTATAATCGCCAGCGCGAGCTGCCAACACAGCCTGCATGTAAAACGCATTCGGGTTACCAGGATCAAGCCGCATTATTTTACGCGCGGTGCTGAGCGTGTCCCGATATCTCCCCGCATCACCGAGCGTCAGTCCATATTGCTCCAACAATGGAATATCATTTGGTTGAATTTGTAAGCCACGTTCGAACCAAGGCAGCGCAGCTACGACGCCATACTGGTCACGCATTAGCTGACCGCGAAACTCGATAGCGCGCACTTCACTTGGCGCCAGCTTCAGCGCCTTATCAACAGCCTCAATCGCGCCCTTTCGGTCAGCAACTGCAAAGCGCAGGCGCGCAAAGTCTGTCCAGATCAAACTGTCTTGAGGCGACAACTGAATTGCACGCTCAAACACCACTTGCGCCGCTACGAAATCTCCTTCGTCCATGTGGACGCGGCCCAATATGCGCAAAGCATAAGCCTTGGTTTTTGCGGGAATATCGACGCGTAAAAGTTGCGCCTTCGCCTTGTCGCCCTCGCCTTCCAGCCAAAGGGCATGACCCAAAAGATGCGCAACAGACGCCGGCCTTGCACCTCTATCCACAGCGTGTTTCAGTGCATTGCGCGCGCCAACACCGTCAAACAGGCCAAGCGCAATCTCGGCTTCCAATAAATGCGTTTCGGCCGATGACCGACCGCTTTTCAACGCTTCCGCAACTCGTTCGCGGGCGGCTGTTAGATCGCCTTGGCCGTAAGACGCTTGAGCAGCCTCAAATGCTTGAGCGTCATGGTCCGCTGGCAAAGCAAAAGTGGCAATC
>JBKBTH010000353.1:0-2331 GCA_046290915.1 Sphingorhabdus sp. | reverse complement strand
GCCAGCCGGTCGTTTGGAGTATAACGACCAAAACCTCACCCTTCGCGTCAGTATAACATTTGGAAAAGAAGCAGAAATACGGCACCTTGTCGTTTCGCGCGGGGTTGATTGCTAGCTCACGCGCCTTGCTGATGTGGCCCGTGTCGAAACAGGCCCGGAAAACCCCTATGCGGCGTTTCGTCTCAATGGGGAGTCCGCTCTGGGTATGGGCGTTGTCCGTCAGTCGGGCGCAAACACTTTGGCCGTCGCGGACGCCGCAAAGGAATTGGCAGAGCAAATCAAGCCGTCGTTGCCGCAGGGCATGACGATTACCGTAGGGTCGGATGACTCGCTGTTCATCAGCAAGGCGATCAGCGGCGTGTGGACCACCTTGGCAGAAGCTGCAGCATTGGTTGTCTTAGTCATCTTCCTGTTTCTGGGCAGCTGGCGCGCTACGCTAATTCCCGCGGTAACTGTACCAATCTGTTTGCTGGCAACATTTGCGGTGCTGTGGCTGTTCGGATTTTCGATCAACCTGTTAACCTTGTTGGCGCTCGTGCTCGCAATTGGCCTGGTGGTCGATGACGCGATCGTTGTGTTGGAAAATGTCTACCACCGGATTGAACAAGGCGAGCCTCCCCTTGTCGCGGCAGTCACCGGCACGCGGCAGGTCGCTTTCGCGGTTGTCTCAACCACCATCGTCGTCTGCGCGGTGTTCGTGCCCGTCATGTTCCTGGCTGGCCAGACTGGCCTGCTATTCCGCGAACTTGCAGGCGCAATGATTGCCGCTATCGCATTTTCGGGTTTCGTGGCGCTTAGCCTTGCGCCAATGCTGTGTTCCAAACTGCTCAAGCAGGAAAAGCGTGGTCGCGTCGCATCATGGGTGGATGATAAGTTCCAACGCGTTGAGACACGCTATTCCGATATGTTGTCACGGGCGATTGCAAAGCCGTTGGCTGCGACACTTGGTGTCATTGGCTTTTTGGTTGTTGCAGGCTTTTTGTTCACGACGCTTCAGTCCGAACTCGCGCCGGCAGAAGATGTCGGCATATTAAATGCGAACATCTCGGCGCCTGAAGGCACTGGCTACGAAGCTATGGACAAATATATGTTGGATGCATCCAAACCGATTTTGGAGCTGCTCGATAAGGGCACGGTCCGGTCCATAATTCAACGCACACCCGGCGGCTTTTCCGCGAGCGACGACTTCAATTCCGGTACTTTCGTGATCTTCCTGAAACCATGGGAAGAGCGCACCGAGAAGACCGAAGACGTCGTCGCACAGGTCAACAAAATCCTCGCAGAATTACCCGCTGTACGTGGCAATGGCGCGGCGCGGTCATCTATCGGACGTGGCCGAGGCCAGCCGCTCAACTTTGTCATTGCAGGCTCGACCTATGAATCGCTCACCATCGCCCGCGACCGGATTTTGACTGCTGCCCGCGAAAATCCCGGCATTGTGAACCTCGATTCCGACTACAAAGAAACCAAGCCGCAAATGGAGATTCAGGTCGACACGGCACGTGCTGGGGACTTGGGCGTGTCAGTAGCCGACGTAAGCCAGGCGCTGCAGTCATTGCTGGGTTCGCGCCGTGTCTCGACCTATGTGGATCGCGGCGAAGAATATCGCGTGATTGTTCAGGCTGATGCCCAAGACCGTGCAACAGCGGAGAATTTAGCCGCCATCCAACTGCGAACTCGCGACGGTTCCTTGGTGTCTCTCGCGAACCTCATCAAATATAAAGAAACGGCCGGCGCGCGCGACCTTGGCCGTTATAACAAGCTGCGCGCGATTACTCTGTCCGGCGGATTGGCCCCCGGCTACTCCATGGGCCAAGCGCTTGCGTTTCTGGAGGAACAAGCCGCTGCATCACCTGAAGTACTAGCCGTGGGCTATCGCGGCGAGAGCCAAGCGTTCAAGGAAACCGGCGGATCGATCATCCTCGTGTTTTTCCTCACGATCCTTTTGGTCTATCTCGTTCTCGCGGCGCAATTCGAAAGCTTCGTCCACCCTGTGACCATCATTACTACAGTCCCGCTCGCAGTCGGCGGCGGCATTATTGGGCTTGCCCTCACCGGGATGACGCTCAATCTCTACAGCCAGATTGGTATTGTCATGCTCGTTGGGCTGGCGGCAAAGAACGGCATTTTGATCGTCGAATTTGCAAACCAGCTGCGCGATGAAGGCATGGAAATATTGGAGTCAATCCAACAAGCCGCAACACGCCGTTTGCGGCCAATTCTGATGACCTCAATTGCAACCGTGTTCGGCGCGGTCCCGCTGGCTATTGCTAGCGGAGCTGGTGGTGCAGCACGTGCCTCTATCGGTGTCGTAATTGTCTTCGGTGTGAC
>JBKBTH010000352.1:0-2341 GCA_046290915.1 Sphingorhabdus sp. | reverse complement strand
GCACAGTTCGAGCGGGTCAAGCAAACCGGAATTGATATAAGGCGACAGGATTGAGTGCCACAAAAACGGCTCTCCAGTGAGCATCGCGTCCTGATAATCACCAAAGGACGGCAAAGCATGTTCCAGGAAGTGCGCTTGCTGTTTCAGGGCGTCGGCGCGCGTGACCGCAAAACCGAATTTCGCGGTCTGTCCCATATTGGTCGCGAATTTGTCTTCGACCATTTCGATGACATCTTGCGTGACATCATCCGGTGCGAAATGCAGCGGCTTTGGCATCGCCAGATCGCGCTTCGCTGGTTTCCGGTTTTCCGCATCAAAATTCCACTGGCCGCCAACGGGGGCATCGCCATCCATCAACAGACGGGATTTGCGCCGCATATCGCGATAGAAATATTCCATGCGCAGTTGCTTGCGGTCCTTGGCCCAGCTTTCGAATTCGTCATGGCCGCACAAGAACCGGTCGTCGGCGCGTACGTCTACGGGCACATCAAACCGGTCGGCCCAGCTATCCAACATGGCCTTAACGCGCCACTCGGCAGCTTCGGTGACAGTGATCCCGGACGCGTTGTGGCGTTCCATCGCGCGGGCCAATTCGCCGGTAAAACTGCCGCTATTGTCGGCGTCGGTTAACTTCACATAGTCGACGGTCCAGCCGGCTGAACGCAGATCTTCGGCATGGTGGCGCATAGCGGACAATATGAACGCCATTTTGGATTTGTGATGCGGCACATAGGTCGTTTCTTCATCCAGCTCCGCCATCAAAATGACGCAGGCGCCTTTGTCTTGCCCTGCCAATGACGAAAGCGAATGGCTAAGTTGGTCACCGAGTACCGGAATAAGTGTCGTCATGGATGTCCCGTTAGCCAGACCGCATGCTTGGCACGATACAGGTTTTCAGGAAACAAGCGCCCGCTGCCCCAGCCTGTCGAAACTGCGTGGTCCCTGATCGAGGCGTAGTGGCCCCATTTTTGGCTGTGGTGGCGTGGCTTCGCGGCCCACCATGCAGGTCACCCGCGCAAGCTCTCCCGAAGCATCCGACAGACTTGCAACCAGGATGGGTACGAGCAGCGATTTGCCGTCCACCACGAACGTCTGCATTTCGTCCAACGCAATCGACAGCTCAAGATTCAACCCGATTTGGTCGCCGGAATTGACGAAAACTATCGGCGAAGATGTAACCGCTTGTGGCTGCGCAAAGAAATGATTGATGGCGTCTTTTTGTTGCTTGCTGGCCGAGACAAGGCCGACGCGCAGCGACAAATGCTCGGCAGACGAATTGCCGCTATTCGTAATCTGTAGCTCGCCCTTTAGCGTCAGGCTTTTGACGCTGACCATGGCGTTGCGCGGGACAAATGCCATGGAGATTTTGCTGGGCGCGGGCGCAGTCGGCGGCTTCGGCGCGGCGGGTTCTGTTGCCGGCGGAGTAGCGCGAGCCGTTAGGGTCGGCCTCGATCCGGTTTTCTCTGGTGCACGCGGGCGTTCGCTGCGTCGACGCCATATTAGCAGACCTACAGACAATATTATGAGCGACAGGAGGGTTGCGATACCAAGCTGTGCAGTACTAAAGCCAGTCGTCGCAGACGGTTCCGGCGTGGCATCGGCGGGCAGAGGTGAAGCTGGGGATTCGGTCGTGTCCGTGGGTGGTGTTTGTACGACCTGCGAAGCTTCGACCACTGGTTCGGCGGAAGGTTCTTCACTGGGCGCATTTTGGTTTGGCTGGCGTGAAGGCTGATTAACCGGTGGCGGCGTAGAACGGGCAGGGGGCGCCGCGGTTGCGCGCGGCGTATCGGGTGGTTCTTGGCTCGGCACGGGCGCTGGCACAACGGGCTCAGGCGTAGGCGCGGGCGGCGCGTCGAGCCGGAAATCGCGCAGCTCGGGCGGCGTGTCTGTACCAGCATCTTGAGCAAGCACAGGCAATGCTCCCGCAACGCATAGCGAAAACGCGACGGCAGTCAGTCTCATGACGCTTGAAATCTTAGGTCCATCGATTGCCATATCCGGCCAAGCCCAATGCGTTTCGGGGTGAACGGGAAGTGAATATATAGTCCAACCGGCACGACCCGTTTGCTTCCCGTGGTGAAACGGCTAAATGCGCTGCCATGACTGACGAATTAAAGCCGATGTATCTGGGTGCGCAAAGCGCCCTTCCGCAAACACCTGAAGAGGCCGAGTTGGATTATGTGCCAAATCCGCGCCCTGATACGCTGTATCTGGCACGCTTTGCCGTGCCTGAGTTCACATCGTTATGCCCCGTGACCGCGCAGCCCGATTTTGCGCATCTGGTTATCGACTATGCGCCTAACAAAACCATTGTCGAATCGAAGTCGCTGAAGCTTTTCCT
>JBKBTH010000351.1:0-2344 GCA_046290915.1 Sphingorhabdus sp. | reverse complement strand
ATTCCAGGCAGCATGTGCGTCGGGGGACTATAACTTGGCGCGCGAACTGAATGACAAGCTTTATCCGCTTCATTTATCGTTGTTTTCTGATGCATCGCCGGGGCCGATTAAATATGCGCTGTCGCGTGTCATCGATGGCTTTCCAACCGAGTTGCGCTTGCCGATGACACCGCCAAGCGAAGCAAGCCGTCGTCAGGTTGATGCCGCCTTGGAGAATGCAGGGCTTATTTAATGACGCGTCCAAAGCCTGAAGCATTTAACAAAGTCAAAACGGTCGCCGAAAACCGGCGGGCGCGTTATGATTTTCATATTGATGACAAATATGAGGCCGGTATCGTATTGACCGGAACAGAAGTGAAATCATTGCGCTTTGGTGAGGGTTCGATCGCCGAAAGCTATGCTGAAGTACGTGATGACCAGATATGGTTGATTAACGCCAACATTCCGGAATTCAGCCACGGAAACCGGAACAATCACGAACCAAAGCGTCCACGCAAATTGCTGCTTAATGAACGTGAAATAAATAAGCTGCATGGCGCGGTGATGCGGCAAGGGATGACGCTTGTGCCGCTATCGATTTATTTCAATGGACGGGGCAGGGCGAAAGTGGAACTGGCGTTGGCTAAGGGTAAAAAGGCACCCGATAAGCGTGCTACCGAGAAAGAACGGGATTGGAAGCGTGAGCAGGGACGCATTATGCGCGACCGTGGATGAGTAAGTTCAATACATGGTTGCATAAGCAAGCGCCCACACGCGACAGTTTTGAACGTAGCCGCTTTCTGCGGCCATTTGCGCAGCGCGTGTTTCATCCCGCTTTGTGGCGCTTTACGCGGCGGTCTGTCCCGCGTGGTGTAGCACTTGGCCTGTTGGTGGGCATCTTTCTTCTAATACCGGGTGTCCAGATTGCTGGTGTTGCGCTGCTCGCGCTGCCATTCCGCGCCAATATTCCCATCGGGGCGGCCATGACATTCCTCAGTATGCCCGCCACAACGCCGTTCATTTTGTTTGGGTCGGTTTATGTCGGTGAATCGGTGCTTCGGCTCAACAATGGTTCCGGCCGGTTTTATGAACTCATCGAAACTTCGGCGCCGCTATCCGCATGGGGCGATTATGTCTGGAACGAAGCGCCTTTGGCGCTAGTCCAAGGAATTGCAGGGCTTGCGATCATATCAATCGCTGCGGCTGTTATTGGTTATGTTATCTCGGCATGGTTTTGGCGCTGGAGAATAAGCGCCAAATGGCGACGCCGGTCGAAGTCAGTTGCGTCTGGTGGATAAGCTTTTGTAGCCTTTTGCAGGCAAGCCTCTACTCTCCCCATGAAATTACGGGGAGTATGGAAATGAAATTCGCACTTAAACTCGCATTGGCAGCATCGGTGTCGTTGGCATCAATTGCCACGCCTGCTTTTGCCCAAAGCCAGGCTGATATCAAGCAGGAGCCCGCTAAAGAGGGGCCGCAACTGGGCACCTTTGGCTTTGACACCGCCGGCATGGATACCAGCGTATCGCCCGCAGATGATTTTTACGGTTACGCCAATGGTAAATGGGCCGCCAACACGCCAATCCCTGCAGATAAATCCAATTATGGCATGTTTACCGCTCTCGACGATTTGTCGAAGGACCGGGTGAAGCTGGTTCTCGATGCTGAAAAAGATCGCGCTGGCAGCAAGGCTGGCGATGTCTATGCAAGTTATATCGATCAAGCGACTGTTGAGAAAATGGGATTGAAGCCAATCCAGCCGTGGTTGAAGACCGTTCGGGGCGTAAAGAGCAAGGCAGCGTTTGAAAAGCTGCTGCCGACCGCAGCGCGCAATGGCGTCGGCGCATTGTTTGGTGGTTATGTCGGCCAAGACGACAAGAACCCCGATGTCTACATCTTCCAGATGTTTCAAGCTGGAACCGGCTTGCCTGACCGTGATATGTATCTTGTCGAAAACGATAAATTTGAAGGTATCAGAAAGGCTTATAAGGCCTATCTCGCAAAGATGCTTACTTTAGCCGGTGAGAAAAACGCAGATGCGCGCGCGGACGCTATCTTCGCGATGGAAAAGCGCATTGCCGAGGTCCAGTGGACTCGCGAAGATTCTGGCGATGCTACGAAGACATATAACAAAATGTCGCTCGCCCAGCTGGACGCCATCACGCCGGGCCTGAAAATGTCACCCATTTTGACGACGCTGAGCCCCAAGATTGGCGACGTGATCGTTAACCAGCCAAGCGCGCTGACCGGTATTGCCAAGATTTATGCCGAAACGGACCTCACGGTTTTGAAAGATCAGATGATCGTCAACAGCCTTTTGAGCTTTTCAAATGTTCTGCCGGATTCGGTTTCAGACACCACGTTC
>JBKBTH010000350.1:0-2362 GCA_046290915.1 Sphingorhabdus sp. | reverse complement strand
ATCAGGCCCACAACGTCGACGCCACGGTCCTTTGCAAGCAATGCCGTTTCAAGCGCGAGATCATGCGACCCCAAAATCAATATGCGCCGTCCTGCAAATGCTTCGTAACGTGTAAGCAGCATTTGAAGTGCCGCCGCGCCCATAACGCCGGGCTGATTCCAGCCGGGAAAAGCCATTGCCAAATCGCGCGCGCCGGTCGCGAGGACAATTTTATCAAAACCGACCAACCACGAGCGTTCGGAATCGGCAAGGCCGACAACTTGCTGCGGCAGGCTGGCGACGCCGGGACCGTTGCGGTAAACGCCCCATGCAGTCGTACCGAGCAGCAATTCCACCCCTGCATCCATTGCCGTTTCGAGCGCTGGCATGCTCATGAATATCGCCTCGAGCATGCGTTCTGTATTTTGCGTCGCTGCGGTCATCCGCCCGCCGAAGTAAAGCGGCACATCATTCCCCATCACAGCGCCCGAGACCGGATTTTCATCGACCAGCAGCACTTTCGCCCCGGCTGTGGCCGCCTCAATGGCCGCAGCCACGCCGCTTGGTCCCGCGCCAATAACGACGGTGTCATAATGCGCTTCGGGCGCGCTGCGCGTTCCGTTTATCGCGCACAAATCAATTCCGGTAAAATTCAGTTCCATCACACTGCCTCTAGCGCTTGGCGCAAATCGCCGATCAAATCATCTACATGTTCAAGTCCGACAGACAGCCGGATGGTGCCGTCGGTAATGCCGCCAGCCAGCCGCTGCTCCGGCGCAACCGCATAATGCGTTGTGCTCGCCGAATGACAAATCAGCGTTTCGGAACCGCCCAGACTGACAGCCAGCTTAAGCAGCTTTAAACGGTCAAGCATACGGAAGGCCTCGGCCTCGCCGCCGTGCAGGTGGAACGAGAACGTCGAACCGGCTGCCTTGCACTGCCGGTCGTAGACTGCACGAGGCCGCGTGCCTTGTTCAAGGAAGCCCAGATAAGTCACGCCCGCGACCTTTGGATGATCACGCAAAAATTCAGCAACACCGCGCGCATTTTCCATCGCGCGCTCAGTTCGGACAGCAACTGATTCCAAAGATCGCAGCACCAGCCAAGACGTATAGGGGTCAAGATGGTTGCCCCAGGTTGTGCGCTGCATCCGCAAATGTTCGATCAATTCCTTGCGTCCGGTAATTCCGCCTGCGAGCAGATCACTATGTCCGCCGCAATATTTCGTCAGCGAGGTCATGCACAGGTCGACCCCATGTTCGATGGGACGCTGCGCAAATGGCCCAAGCAATGTGTTGTCGACCACAACGAGCGGCCGGTGTCCTTGCTTCGCACCAACTTCGTCCGCAATCCGTACCATCAGATCGAGATCAACCAAGGCTGCGGTCGGGTTAGCGGGTGACTCAGCGATGATCAGCTTAAGCGGTCCGTTAGACATCGCTTCATTCGCGGCTTTGCGAACATCATTTTCATCAGTGCCATCAATGTAAGCGGCGGCATGCGATCCGAATTGCGGCATGATGCTGTTGTAGAGCATATCCACGCCGCCATAGATCGGGCGGCCATGCAATACGCTGTCGCCGGGGCGAACATACGCAAGCGCAATGCTCGAATGCGCCGCCATGCCGCTGCAATAGGCAACAGCTTCCTCGGCGCCATCGATTGCCGCGAGACGCTTTTCGAGGAAGTCCAACCCCGGATGTCCCAGTCGCGAATATATGTGGTTGGTTTCGCCCACCAGCGGTCCCGTGCCGTCAAAATACGCCTCATGCACATTCTTGGCATGTTGCGCTGTTGGATAGACAAAGGTGGATGTCATGAAGATAGGCGGCTTGACCGATCCCATGCCCAGTTCCGGGTCATATCCACAAGCGACTGCAAGCGTTTCGGGGCGCAACCCCTTGATGTTATCCATTGCCATGGGTTGCAATATAGTCGCGGGCCTTATCGCAATAATAGTCGGTAAAACGCTGGGCGAGGATTTCCGCTTCTTGCGAATAGGGACCGGGCGTATAGCCAAGGCTGTTCACGCCAACTTGGTTATTTTCGGCAAGCGCCTTGTCTTCAAGATTGGTGGTGGTCCACAAAGCGATCAGCTTGTCGACGTCATAATCGACGCCTTCAACCGCGTCTTTGTGCACAAACCATTTGCCGGTCACATGCGTTTCGTTGGGGCCAACGGGCATAGCGCTGAACATGAAAACATGGTCTGCAGTGCAGTGGACAAAGCAGTGCGGGTCGATTGCCCAGCGCATTGAACCAATGTCGCCGCCGTTTGCTTCGCACATCAGCTTTTGGGAAAGGTGCTTGCCATCGCCCGATATCGAGACGCAGCCTTCGTTCAACGCAAATCGAGCGATTTGCCAGTAATGCCCCTCAACTG
>JBKBTH010000349.1:0-2368 GCA_046290915.1 Sphingorhabdus sp. | reverse complement strand
TGAAGCAAGCCCAGGCCATGCAGGAAAACCTCAAGCGCGCGCAGGACGAACTGGCGCTGATCGAGGTCGAAGGCCAGTCCGGCGCCGGCCTCGTCAAGGTGTTGATGACCTGCAAGAACGACGTCAAGCGCGTGACCATCGACCCCAGCCTGCTGGCCGACGACAAGGACATGCTGGAAGACCTGGTGGCCGCCGCCTTCAACGATGCGTTCAAACAGGCCAAAGCCCGATTTGGTGAAATGGCTGGTTACGTCATGAATGATCAGCGGGTTCCGCAAATCGGGCTTGTCGGTGCCATAATCCAACATCGCCTTTGCGTGCGGAATGCGGGGAAACGCGCCTGCAGGCGTAACGGTCTTACCATCTGCAAACTTTTCGAACACGCCAGCCATGACTGGCTCCATCGTGTCCCACACTTCTTCCTGCGTGACGAAGCTCATTTCGAGATCGAGCTGGTAAAATTCGCCGGGCAAACGGTCGGCACGCGGGTCTTCATCGCGGAAGCACGGTGCGATCTGGAAATAGCGGTCAAAGCCCGCAACCATCAGCAACTGCTTATACTGCTGCGGCGCCTGTGGCAGCGCAAAGAACTTTCCGGGATGAATGCGGCTTGGCACGAGGAAGTCGCGCGCACCTTCCGGGCTTGATGCCGTCAGGATTGGTGTTGAATATTCGGTAAAGCCGATATCCTCCATGCGGCGACGCGTTTCACGGATGATCTGCGTACGCTTGACGATATTGGAATGCAGCGTTTCACGGCGCAAATCGAGGAACCGGTATTTAAGGCGCGTTTCTTCAGGGTATTCCTGTTCGCCAGCCACCGGCAACGGCAGTTCTTCAGACTTGCTGAGCACAACGACATCACGCGCAAACACTTCAATCTGTCCGGTTGGCAAATTGGCGTTAACTGTGGCAGCACTGCGGGCCTTTACATCGCCATCTATCGTGACAACGCTTTCAAGGCGTAATGCTTCGAGGATTGGCAATGCCGGGCTATCGCTATCGGCGACAATCTGCGTCATGCCGTAATGATCGCGCAAATCGACAAACAAAACGCCGCCATGGTCCCGTTTACGATGGACCCAACCAGATAGACGTACGGTTTCCCCCACGTTGGAATCCCGAAGTTCGGCGCATTTGTGCGTGCGATAAGCGTGCATTGTTCACTCAATTCAAAAAATCTGTGGAAAGCGCGCCTAACAACCGTGCAGGGGCACTTTGTCAAGTCGGGAATGGGTGCTACGGCGATGCGCAATGCAGATTCATCCACTCATCTCCGACAGCAAACGTCTCGCCGAATTGTGCGCACGCCTTGCAAAATCCCCATTTGTTGCGGTTGATACCGAATTCATGCGGGAGAATACCTATTATCCGGACCTCTGCCTTGTGCAGTTGGCGGACGCGAATGAGGCGGCAGCGGTCGACCCGAAGGCCGAGGGCTTAGATCTAACGCCCATGTTGGAGCTTCTGTGCGAGAACGCTGAGGTGCTTAAGGTTTTTCATGCCGGTGGGCAGGACATTGAAATATTCTTCAACCTGACGGGCAAAACACCCTACCCGATGTTCGACACGCAAATCGCGGCTATGGCCCTAGGTCAGGGCGAGCAGATCGGTTACTCCAACCTTGTCGATCTGTGGATGGGCATCCAACTCGACAAGGGTGCGCGATTTACGGATTGGTCGCGCCGTCCACTCGACAAGCGCCAGATCGATTATGCCATTGCCGATGTGACGCATTTATCGACGATATTTCCGATGATGCTCGAAAAACTGAAGGTCACAGGCCGTGGCGCTTGGCTTAATGACGAAATGGAGCGCATTTCGGATGCGGCCAACTATCGCAATGATCCCGAAAATGCCTGGTCTCGGATTAAGGTGCAATCACGCAAGCCCGACGTTTTGGGCCGTCTTCAAGCCATGGCGGCATGGCGTGAAAAAGAAGCGCAGCGTAAGAATATCCCGCGCGGTCGCATCATGAAAGACGAAACGCTTGCCGATATTGCAGCACATCCGCCCAAGACGCAGGCTGATTTGCCTAAAGTTCGCGGACTATCCCCAGCGTGGCGTGACAACGAGATCGGCGCCCGGCTCATTGCCGTAATTGAGGCCAGCCAACCCATGGCACGCGACGATATGCCAGATCGAGGCAGGTCTTCTCCCGGCGGCGGAAAAGATGGCTCACTGGTCGCTGATTTGTTGAAGCTATTGCTCAAAAAATATATCCTGCAGCCAAAGAGAAAAAAACCGAATTAATAATCAAATTGATTTCTGAAGGTAATTGGAAACAAACGTCCTGAAGGACGCTTGAGTCCGGAACCAGTGCGCGAATGTCGGGCAACCGATCGTAAAATGTATGTTGAGCGTCGAT
>JBKBTH010000348.1:0-2385 GCA_046290915.1 Sphingorhabdus sp. | reverse complement strand
AAGAAGCCGAGACGCCAAGCCATCCAGGCCGATTGCGACGGCTTGAGGCCATTGAACAAGGATGGACTGCAGCAAGGGCCGTTTCACTGCACGAAAAGGAACTTGCGGCAAACCGGGCTAAGCGTTCAATGCAATAGCGGCTGACCTGCTTGGTGGGACAAGCTAAGCATTTGTAAGCAATGTCACTGATATAGTGGCGATATGTCAAAGATCAGCCCAGACCGAGTTAAAGTGCCGGCAACATTTCACGCCAAACTTATGCTGCCATTCGCAGCGCCGATTCTGGCTACCTTTGTTTTGTTGATATTGGTGGGGGATCAATGGCCACGTAACATTGCACCGGGTTCTGGTCTGAAACTGGCGGGACTATGCGCAACTGCCGTTAGCGCGGTTGTGATTTGGTTTTACGCCGTTCGCGCTGTGGAAGATAAACGTGCGCGCAGCTTTGCGGCGCTGTTCTGCGCAGTGACCGGACTAATGGGCTGGCCGGTCTGGACGGTCGGAATCCTGCCGAGCGTTAATGGATATGTACTGACCGAACCGAGCGCAGTGCAAATGACCTTTGAACGCACTGACATAACCCCAAAGAGCAAGAGCAAGGGCTTTTACCACTGGGTCTGGCTCAAAGCGGACAATGGCGCGGCGCGCGCCTATTCAGGACGCTACTTCATTTCTGAAGATGTCTACCAGCGACTCAACAACAGCATGCCGGACACGGTAACGGTTAACATGTCGCAGGGATTGCTTGGTGCGCAAGTCGTTACCGGTTTCGAGTGAGGGCCGACACTGCGGTAACCCGCCATCCAAGCATAAGATCTTAAGCCCCGCGGACAAATGTGCTGCGCGTTAGGCGATACACCAACCCAGCGAGTCCGTCATAGCTGGCGCGGTGGTAAGCTGAGTCTGGAGCCAACTGCGCTGTCAGGCGCTTATGTGCCTTTCCAAGCGCATGATACGGCACGCTGGGCAACAAGTGATGCAAGGCGTGGTAACGCAGGCCTACAGGCGCCCAAAGCTCTGCCATCAAGCCAGGCGGCGGCACGTTGACGCTATCGAGGAACTGGGCAGTCACGCTCAGTGGCTCTCCGTCATTTTCCCATAAATGCGCAACGAGCGTACGGACCTGATTGAGCACGGCCACGCTTGCTACGATGGCGAGGAATATCGAGAACGCCTTGAGCGGAATAAATGCCGTAAACACGCCGGCAAGCAATGCAATTGACCAGATGCTGGCGGCAGTTTCCTGCACAATCCAGTTGCGGTGTGCCTCGCCCTCGGCTGGCCTGCGGCGAAATGCTGGGTTGATCGCAAGACCCGAATAACGTTCGACCACGACCTTACGCAATGCAGGGGTAAACAGCGAAAGTGGCGCAAGCACGGCATTGCGGAACAGCAAGGCAATAGGCGCCAGCAATGACACGATGATAAACACAGGCAGAGTCCAAGGCTTCATCAGCGCCAATGGCAGATATTCCGGATCCTGATCCGTGCCATAACGCGTGCGTGCGTGGTGGAGGTTATGAATGCCTTCATACATATAAGACGGAACGAGCAACGGCACGCCGATGACGGCGTTAAAACCAAAGCGAAAGCCCGGAAGCGCGGAATGCTTTACATGCGTAACTTCGTGAATGAATCCGCCGGCGCGATACAGCCCTAGGATTGAGATGAAAGCAGCCGCACACTGGATCCACAGCGTTCCCGACATGATGGCAACAGCAAGCCCGGCATAACCGACCAGCGCAGACAAAAGGAAGTCTGACCAGAAAATGCGAGGATTGGGCGCCGCGAGATCTCGCGTCAGTTCAGCAACTGCACGCAGCATCGCCTTGTCATCAGGTACATGCTTAAGACGCGCTGCACGGCCGACCAGATCGCCGCCAGCGGGGGCGCCATCAACATGTATGTGCGGGGTCAGTAACATTTCACTCATGTGCTATTTCAATCTACCGATCGGATTTGTTCCGACACGATATAGGCACTAGTCGTGGCGATAAAATGGCAGAAAGAACGAATTATGGCCGCTTTCTATCAGTCACGCTAATCGAATTTGCCGTAATTGAGACACCGCGCGCTGCTTCAGGCCCGATGGGTCATCTGTCGCTGCGCTTCCTGAGCGGGACTGGAGATTTGGCGAAACAGCAAGTTGACCAGACGCGCCCCGTCGTCTTGCGATCCTTTCCCACCCGGCAAGTCGAACATCGTAACAACGGGATGTTGAATATCGTCCTGTTCCAATGCGCCATGCAATTCAGGATATCCCAAAATCAGGATTCCGTCACAGCGACCCGATTCGGCCATGCGGATCAACCATCTCGGGTCCATCTCATCCGCAGTCAGAAGCAGCAGGTCATAGCTGCGCGCGCACAATGCTGCGCTGATGGG
>JBKBTH010000347.1:0-2390 GCA_046290915.1 Sphingorhabdus sp. | reverse complement strand
ACCTTGTTTGAGCCGGTATCGACTTCCAGATAACGGATGACATGCTCTGCACGGTCCACCCAGATATCTGAAATCGTTCCTGCAACAGCGCCATCGGCACCAATCGCTGTCATGCCGCGTGGATCGGGGTCACGTGTGTCAACCGAGATATGTTCGGCAGCGCCGATTGGTACAATCCGGTTGCGGCCTTCACCGTCCAGATCGGTATGCTTGGCGCGGTTGGCCCATGCTGCAGGGCCAATGCCGTCCACAAGCGGGTTGCCTGTTGGATAATAAGGCGCGCCTGGCGAACGGAACGTCCGTGCTGCGGCGATATCAACGGGCTCGCGGCCATGTGCGGGCACAGTCTGTGTGCCGCGGCCAAAGGGCATCTGGAATACTTTTGGCGCAGCCTGCGAAAGCACGCCACCCGGTGTGTCGACGCGGCCTGTGACTTCGTCTTCCAACGGATAGCCTTCACGGCGATCTTCGCGGCGCAGGTAAACCATGAGCGCGAGGAAAAACAGCACGAATGCCGCAAATACCAGCGCTGTCACATCGATTGAGCCTACAATTTTCATGTCATCCAACATACGTCCTCCTCACACTTCCCTGTTCACGTGGGAAATTCTGTTAATTCAAAGCGATCACTCGATTTATTCTGATTTTGTAGATGAAGCCCAATGACGGGGCCGAGCACCACCAACGTCACAAGCAGCAATAGGATTTCGGCGGCATATACCGCGCCGTAGCCAGTAGCGCGGTCGGCAAGCGTCGCGCCCATGGTTTCGTGCAGCGCTAGCGTTGCCATGCCGTCACGGAACAGGCCGCCGATGGCTACCCCTGCGCCGGAGCAGCTCGCTTGGACCGCGCCCCATGCGCCAAGTGCCAGACCAGCACTGCCCTTTTGC
The DNA here is from genome assembly GCA_046290915.1 of Sphingorhabdus sp. Taxonomy (GTDB): domain Bacteria; phylum Pseudomonadota; class Alphaproteobacteria; order Sphingomonadales; family Sphingomonadaceae; genus Sphingorhabdus_B. The sequence goes on along the minus strand of JBKBTH010000347.1, from coordinate 1,500 downwards.
GCGAGGCCCATGGCGGCGATCATCGTACCGACCGAGAAGAGACCAGTGCCAAATCCAATCACTGTCGCGCCAGCAAAGAGCAACGGCACGGATGCGGTAGGTGCAGCGAATAAGGTCATCAGAAATGCCGCGATGCCAGCGACGGCGCCAAATCCTGCAAGCCGGAGCGGATCAGAACCAGTCGACAGGCGTTTGCCACCAAAGGCAAAAGCTATCAGCGCACCAAGCGCCCATACACCAGTAAGGGCAGTGGTCCATCCAACTGACAGGCCCAGTATTTCGCCGCCATATGGCTCAAGCAAGGCGTCCTGCATGGCAAAAGCCATCGCGCCAAGGCCAATCGCCAAGAGCAATCTTTTGGCATTGGGCTGCGCCGTAAAGCTTGCCCATATGTGTTGAAAGCTTGGGCCAGTTGCGGCGGATGATGTGAGGGCACGATTACGGGCTTCCTGCTTCCACAGCGCAACGATGTTAAGCACCATAGTCAACACAGCTGCGCCCTGAATAACCTGAACGAGCCGGGTTGCCGAGAAGTCGAGCAACAAATTGCCAAGCGTGAACGCGGCCAGCATCATTCCAACGAGCAGCATGACATAGAGCAAGGCAACGACGCGCGGACGCTTGTCTTCCGACGCAATGTCGGTTGCCAGCGCAAGGCCTGCAGTTTGCGTCACATGCATGCCTGCACCCGTCATCAGGAACGACAGGCAGGCCGCAGCTACGCCAAAGGCAAAAGTATCCGGACGGGTAATCAAAATGAGCGCGAACGGCATGATGGCAAGACCACCAAATTGTCCAAGTGTGCCAAACCAGATGTAAGGAACACGGCGCCAGCCAAGGACGGAGCGATGCGTATCTGAGCGATGCCCGATCAGCGCGCGGAATGGCGCGACCAACAGGGGAATGGCAATCATCAGGGCCACAATCCATGTGGGCGTATTTAACTCGACGATCAGGACACGGTTCAACGTGCCGTTCAGCAAAACGGCTGCGATGCCGACGCTTACTTGGAACAGGGCAAGGCGCAAAAGACGTCCCAGCGGCAGCTCAGTGCTTCCAGCGTCAGCAAATGGCAAAAACCGCGTTCCCACGGCTTGCCAAAAAGTTACTGCTGACGGCTTCTGGATCATTAGCGGCTGATCCCCATCGCTTGCGATTTGTAGAAACCGCTCGATACACGCTGCGTGAAGTCAATCGACCATTCGGGCAGCGCCTGCGCAATATCGGCGGAGAGTCGCGCTTCGGAGACCGGAAGGATTGCGGGTGAGCGATCCCCGCGCGGAAACGCTTTGCCGACAAAGTGCATTGTCCGCAGCAGCGGTGTGCCCGGCGCAAAGGTGAACGCAACATGCGAAGCGCGTTGGCTCCATGCTTTCAATACACCGATGATGTCGTTTTCATCATAATGGATCAGCGAGTCCATCGCGATGACATGGTCAAAGCTGCCAAGGCTGTTGCTGCGCATATCGCCGACGCGCCAGTCGATGGACAAATGACTTG
>JBKBTH010000346.1:0-2391 GCA_046290915.1 Sphingorhabdus sp. | reverse complement strand
CAGTGCCTGCTTCGCCATAACCAAGCTTTGACGGGATGCAGAGACGATAGCTTCCACCAGCCTGCATCAATTGCAGACCTTGAGCAAAACCGGGAATGACGCCGCCAACGGGGAACTGTGCATCCTGCCCTGAATCAAATTCAGTGCCGTCCGCGGTCAGCATGCCCTTATAATTGACCGTCACGCGCGATTCAGCATTCGGGCGCTCGCCTTTGCCTGCTTTAATGACGGTGTAGGATAGGCCTTCTGGTGTCGTTATCTTGCACGTCAGCACGGGTGGCTTCGGCTTTGCCGCAACAGGCGTTGCCGCGCGCGCAGGCACGAATTGAAGAAGCAAGGCAGGGGTGAGGGCCGCCGTAAAGGCGCGCTTGAGCATTTTGGATTTCATAGGCATCTAGGTAATGACTGGACGCGGTTTGTCTAGTTGGGTTTTTTTTGCGCGTAGTTTCCTCCGGGTGACTGCCACCGGCAGTCCTCCGCAAGAACTGTCGTGCTAATCGCCCATATCCGTCACCCTGAACTTGTTTGTGCGTTGCACGCCGACGGCTCCAGGGTCTTACTTTTCAACCGTCGCAAGTAAGATGCTGAAACAAGTTCAGCATGACGAGAATGGGAATAATAAATGTCTTATCCGATCGCGCGCAACTTTGGTTCGGCTTCATCTAGTGACTTGTGAATGATGCCAATCAAATCGTCGATTTGTGACGGCGTGATAATCAACGGCGGGCACATGACGATGCTGTCGCGGATGCCGCGCACCATCAGGCCGTTGCGGATACAGATATCGCGCACCATCGGTCCTGCCGTGCCTTCAGCCCCACCAAATCGCGCGCCAGTGGCCTTATCCGCAACAATCTCCACCGCGCCGAGCAAACCAATGGAGCGGGCTTCACCGACCAGCGGGTGGTCGCTCAGCGTCGCCAGCTTTTCGGCAAGGTACGGACCAGTTTCGTTTCGGACCTTGTCGAACAGTCCCTCGCGTTCCATAATTTCGATATTGCGCAAGGCGACAGCGGATGCGACGGGGTGACCGGAATAAGTATAGCCATGGACGAAATCGCCACCGGTTTTCATAACCTTGATGATCTCTGCGCTCACAGCAACAGCGGAAATTGGCAGGTAACCCGACGACAGGCCCTTGGCCATCGCGATGATGTCCGGCTGGATGCCCATGGTTTCATGGCCCCACATATTGCCCGTCCGGCCAAAGCCGCAGATAACCTCATCGCACACCAATAGGATGCCATATTTGCGGCAGATCGCTTCAACCTGTGGCCAGTAATTGGCTGGCGGAATGATAACGCCGCCTGCGCCTTGTACAGGTTCGCCAATGAAGGCGGCGACATTTTCCGGGCCGACCTCTAATAACTTGTCTTCAATCGCTTGCGCGCATGCGGTGCCGAAATCTTCGGGCGTCATGTCGCGGCCTTCATTGTACCAATAGGGCTGGCGAACATGTTCGATGCCAGCCATCGGCAAGATGCCGGGGGCAGGGAAGCCCTGACCATGCATGGCCTTCATCCCGCCCATGCTAACGCCCGCCACGGTGGAACCATGATAGGCATTGTGGCGGCTGATGATGATCGTGCGGCTATGTTCGCCCTTCACCTGCCAATAATGGCGGACCATGCGTAAAATGGTGTCGTTGGCTTCAGAGCCGGAGCTGTTGAAAAACACATGCGGCAAACGGCCACCGGTCAGGCTGGAAATCTTGTCAGCGAGCATGATCGCAGGTGCGTTCGCGGTTTTGAAGAAGCTGTTATAATAAGGCAGCTCAAGCATTTGCTCGCGCGCAACCTCAGCTAGCTCATCACGGCCATAGCCAGCATTTACACACCATAGGCCAGCCATGCCATCCAATATGCGATTGCCGTCGCCATCATGGATATAGCAGCCTTCAGCATGCGTGATGATGCGGCTGCCGCCCAGGTCTTCGATTTCCTGCCAGTCGGCCTGAGCCGGCAAATGGTGGGCGATGTCTAAACGGCGTAGTTCGGCGATGTCGTAATTGCGTGGCATGAGTTTTCTTCCTGATATTTGGTTGCGTTTGCGGGGTGCGCAAACAGATCAGGGCGAAAAGCCTATCCGTGCTTGGTAGCGGTTAAAGCGGGTGACTGTTGTGTTCACAACTCGCCTCTTAACGCCTTTCCCAAAAGGTGGAAATAGGTTTGCGAATCCACGTCATTTTCTGTGCCCCATTCAGGGTGCCATTGGACCGCAAGCAAGGGGGCGCCATTGGGTCGTGCGCTATACGCTTCGACAAGGCCATCGGGTGCACGTGCTTCAACCATCAGCCCGTCCGCGAGCGTACCAATGCCCTGAAAATGAACGGAGTTCACGTCTAACGCTCCTTTGGAATAGGCGCCGGAAAGGATGCCACCGTCGACCAAC
>JBKBTH010000034.1:0-10904 GCA_046290915.1 Sphingorhabdus sp. | reverse complement strand
GTGACCTTCGCCGGTCTTCAATCACCGGATAAATCTTATGACGAATGTTGAGCGTTTTAACCCGCACGTCGCCGACGCGCGGTGGCAAAAGATTTGGGATGAACGCGGCAGCTACGTTGCGGACGATAACTCGCCCAAGCCGCGTGCCTATGTCCTGGAAATGTTTCCCTATCCATCGGGCCGCATCCATATTGGCCATGTGCGCAACTACACCATGGGTGATGTGTTAGCGCGGTATAAGCGCATGACCGGGCATGAAGTGCTTCATCCCATGGGTTGGGACGCCTTTGGCATGCCTGCCGAAAATGCGGCGATGGAGAAGAAGGTCCACCCCGGCGGCTGGACACGCGACAATATCGCAAACATGAAAGCGCAGTTGAAGCGGCTTGGCTTTGCGATTGACTGGACACGCGAACTCGCCACCTGCGAACCCGAATATTACGGCCATGAACAGGCATTGTTCCTGAAGCTTTATGCTGCCGGGCTGGTCTACCGCAAAGAATCCGCCGTCAACTGGGACCCTGTAGACATGACGGTGCTTGCCAACGAGCAAGTTATCGACGGCAAGGGTTGGCGATCGGGCGCACCTGTGGAGCGCCGCAAGCTGAGCCAATGGTTTTTGAAGATTATCGATTTTGCCGAAGATCTGCTTGCGGGTCTTGGTTCGCTTGACCAGTGGCCGGACAAGGTGCGGTTGATGCAGGAAAACTGGATTGGCAAATCGCAAGGTCTGAAATGCCGGTTCCGCTTTCCGGGCGGCAACGACGGCATTGATGTGTTCACCACGCGCCCTGACACCATGTTCGGTGCGAGCTTTGTAGCCATTGCAGCCGACCATCCAGTCGCGCAAAAGCTTGCGGCCAACGCGCCCGCATTGCAGACCTTTATTGAGGAATGCCGCAAAGGCGGAACGACAGCGGCAGACATTGAAACGGCTGAAAAGCTTGGGTTCAACACAGGTCTTACCGTTGAGCATCCGCTAGACCCCAGCTGGCACTTGCCAGTCTATGTCGCCAATTTCGTGCTGATGGATTACGGCACTGGCGCGGTCTTTGGTTGCCCTGCACATGACCAGCGCGACCTTGATTTCGCGCGCAAATATCATCTGCCGGTTACCCGCGTCGTCGCTGACGGCGATTTGACCGACAGCAGTTTTGACGGAAATGTCGCCTATACCAACCCAGGCGTCATCGTGAATTCGCACTGGATGAACGGCATGACCGTCGATCAGGCGAAGGCCGATGTGATCGCAAAGGCCGAGAAAGAAGGCTGGGGCCAAGGCCAAACGCAATATCGCCTGCGCGACTGGGGCGTTTCGCGCCAACGTTATTGGGGTACGCCAATCCCGATCATCCATTGTCAGGCATGTGGCGCAGTCCCCGTGCCAAATGACCAGCTGCCAGTGAAATTGCCTGAAGATGTCAGCTTTGACATCCCCGGCAACCCGCTGGATCGCCATCCCACTTGGAGCAAGGTTGACTGCCCGAAATGTCACCAAGAGGCACGCCGCGAAACTGACACGCTTGATACTTTTGTCGACTCAAGCTGGTATTTCATCCGCTTCGCCAGCCAGCCACACGACAAGCCGTTTGATCGCACCGTCGCTGAAAAATGGTTGCCCGTTGACCAATATATTGGCGGTGTCGAGCACGCGATTTTGCATTTGCTCTACGCCCGTTTCTGGACGCGTGCGCTCAATCACATTGGCATGATCGATGTGAAAGAGCCGTTCGCGTCTCTGTTTACCCAAGGTATGGTGACGCACCAGACCTATCAGGATGCCAGTGGAACATGGCTGAGCCCAGATCAGGTGCGCCGTGAAGGCGACGTTTGGACAATCGTCGACAGCGGCGCCCCTGCGGTCGCAGGTCGCATCGAAAAGATGTCAAAATCCAAAAAGAATGTCGTCGATCCCGATGATATTGTGGACCAATATGGCGCCGATGCCGTTCGTTGGTTCATGCTGTCCGACAGCCCGCCCGAACGCGATCTTGAATGGTCCGAAGCGGGTATTGAGGGTTGCTGGCGATTTGTGCAGCGTCTTTGGCGTCTGACAAGTCAGGTCAGTGGCGCTGAAGGCGTCGACAAGGCATTGGATCGCAAAACCCACCAGATTATTGCTGGCGTGGGCACCGATATTGAAGCGCTTGCTTTCAACAAGGCGGTCGCAAAGATCTACGACCTTGCCAATGCCATCGAAAAGGCAGCGCCCTCGGCAAGCCGCGATACCGCGATCCGCACAATCGTGACTTTGTCTGCGCCGATGGTTCCGCATTTGGCCGAAGAAGCATGGATCCAGCTTGGCGCGGCATCGGGCGGGGGCTTGATAGCTGATGCACCTTGGCCAGAGGTCAACCCCGAGTTGCTGGTCGAAGATGAAGTGACGATAGCCATTCAGGTACGGGGCAAGCTTCGCGATACCCTAACGGTAGCCAAAGGCCTGCCGCAGACCGAATTGGAGGCGCTTGCGCTTGCCAGCCAAAAGGTTCAGCATGCCATCGATGGTGCCGATATCCGGAAAATCATCGTCGTGCCCGACAGGTTGGTCAACATCGTCCTATGAACCGTTTCATCGCCCCCATCCTGCTTGCTTTGATGCTGCCCGCATGCGGACTGCAGCCATTATATAGCGGCGGATCGAAGGGCGCGGTGGCGAGTGCATTGGGATCGATCTCAGTCGCCCCGATTGAAGGCAAAAACGGCTGGCTGATGCGCAATGCTTTAACGGACCGGCTTGGCACTCAAGACAGCAATGCCGCGCAATTCCGGCTGGTCATTATACTTGATGACAGGATTGAGGGCTTTGGCGTACGCGCCGACGATACGGTCACACGCGAACGGCGCACATTGCGCGCACGATATCAGCTGGTATCCGTCGCGACTGGCGAGACTGTGCTTGATGCAACCGCTGGGTCCGACGCCGGTATCGATGTGGTCAGTTCCGAATATGCCACCATTGCGGGCGAAAACAGCGCGCTGGAAAATCTGACGCAGAAGGTTGCGGATCAGATCGTAACCCGGCTTTCGATTTACGCCCGCGGCGAATGAGCACCGCAAAAGAGCGCAGTTTCATCAGTGCCGTTGGCACGCGTCCCGAGATCCGGTTGTTTTTTATTTTCGGGCAGGATGAATCGGCCGCTGCTGATATCGCATCGCAAATGTCCGTCGCGCTTGCAGGTTCGGAACGGATCGATATCGATAGCGATCGTATCCGCAATGACCCCGCGCTTTTGGCTGATGAGGCGTCGGCGCTTTCGCTATTTGGCGACAAACGCCACATTCGGCTGAACTTCCGCCGTGAAGAGGGCGTTGCTGCAGTCGAAAACCTGCTCGCGTTGGAAGGCGAAGCCAATCCCGTTATCGCGACCGCAGGCAACCTGACCAAGGCGAGCAAATTGCGCAAGCTGGTCGAAGCGCATCCGCGCGCGATGGCGCATATTTGTTATATGCCTGAAGAAGGCGATGCTGCAGCAGCAGTGATGGCCTTTGCCGCGACCATGGGTTTGAAAATTGACCGGCCACTAGCAGCGCGCATTGCGCGTTACACCGGTCAGGACCGGAAACTCGCGCAAGCCGAAATTGAGAAGCTGTCCTTATATTATGATTCGTCGCCGCAACGCCCGGCCACGGTTGAAGTCCCCATATTCGAAGCCTTGTCAGCCGAAACGGGGGAAGAAAACATCAACGGACTTATCCATCAGGTCATGGGTGGCGATTTGCGGGGGACGGGCCGGGAGCTTATTGCGGCGCGCGATATGGGGGTGGATGCCATCCGCATCATCCGCGCAATGCAGCGGAGGGTAACGTTACTCGCAGCCATGCGCGCAAAGGTCGATAATGGATCGAACCCAGGCGCAGTCGTCAAAGCAACGCGGTCGATATTCTGGAAGGACGCGGACATGTATGCGCAGCAACTTATGCGCTGGCCATCGGTGCGGCTTGCCGGATTGAACAGCCATCTGCTTGAGGTTGAATCCAAACTTATGCATGTCCGCGATGGATTGGCTGGCACGATATTTGAAGAAGAGCTTGTCCGTATTGCCCGTGCAGCAGCGCGGCGGGCCTGATTACTGATATTGCGCGGTAATCGGAATGCGCGCGCGGAATGTGCCTGATACATTCCCCCGCACAACCAACGTGCCCCCGAATGAAAATTCAAGCCGTCCTGTGGAATCAAGCCGTGACGCGCCCATGAGGCTGGTGCGAATACCAGTGATTTCGACAACGCCGCCTGCCGCAGACGTCATCCGCGCGCTTGTTGGCATATCGATACGAACTGCCCGGCCAGGCTCGCCTGTGACGATAGCTGATCCAGCCAATGCGGCTCCGCCCAAATCGACCATTCCGCCAGCAACGCGCTTGTTACCGTTGTGCGGATCAAGTTCAATCTGGCCGCCCCCCGAAGCCGGCAAAGCGGCGCGGCTAAAGTCCAGCTTGGTTGTAATTTCGATGGAAAGTGGCGTGCTGCGATCAATTTCGGTCAATGCAGTCGGCACGCTGCCGCCTGTGCATAGCAGACAGCTTGCCTCACCCGCCGCAAGCAGCAACGGCAATAGCCCCAACGCCCCCACAGCGCGTAGCTTATGACCTGGTCCTGTCATAGCCTGCGTGGCATATGTCAAACATGGTAAAATATCAGTTAAATTAGGCCCTTGAACCGCAGGACGAACAGCCCCACATCTCACCCAACGAAAGGCCGTTTCATGGAAAAAGTCATTAAGTCCGATGCCGAGTGGCGCGCAGAACTGGACCCGGTCCAATATCATGTCTTGCGTGAGGCTGGAACCGAGCGCGCCTTTGCCGGCCAACTGACCGATGAAAAGCGCGAGGGCGAATTTCGCTGCGCCGGATGCGGAACGACCTTATTCGCATCCGACACCAAATTTGACAGCGGATCAGGTTGGCCAAGCTTTACCGCGCCTGCGGACGGTGAAGCCGTTGATGAGCATACCGATGTATCGCATGGCATGGTCCGCACCGAAGTGCGTTGCGCGGCCTGTGAAGGCCATTTGGGGCATGTATTTCCCGATGGCCCGGGGCCAACGGGGTTGCGTTACTGCATCAATAGCGCAGCGCTGACATTCGACCCCGAATAAGAACGCGCTTGTAGGCGAGTCCGTGACCGATTAACACCCTGCCCAATGGCACGCGCGCGCAAGATTTCGAAAGAACGTGGCCCAATGGGAACGTGGATTTTACGCATCGTCAAAGGCGGCGTGATTGCGGCGCTGCTTGGTGTCATGGTGTTGGGCATTTTTGTCGCTATTGCCCGCGGCGAAATCGACAGCTTTGAAGATTTAAAGGCGTCTCCCAATGGCCAAATGATCCGCGTACGTGCGGCCGACGGCACCGTCATTCAATCGCTTGGACCCAGCTTCGGACGATGGCTGAACATTCGTCAGCTGCCGTCTGAAATGAAGGACGCGATGGTCGCGGTTGAAGACCGGCGCTATTATATGCATCCAGGTGTCGACCCCATCGGCATCACGCGGTCATTTTACGTCCGCGCAATTGAGGGACGCTGGACCCAAGGTGGATCAACCATCACGCAGCAGCTGGCTCGAAACATATATCTGAACAGCAACAAGGAATTCGGCCGCAAAATTCGCGAGATCATTCTTGCGCTGGCGATGGAAACGAAATTCTCGAAGAATCAGATACTCGAATTATATCTGAACAAGGTCTATTTCGGCGGCGGTGCTTATGGCGTTGATGCAGCAAGTCGGAAGTTTTTCGATCACGGCGCCGAGGAGCTTAGCCTCGCCGAAGCCGCCATCATTGCAGGGCTTGTAAAGGCACCTTCACGCTATTCTCCGACAGCAGATGCACAGGCTGCGCTTGATCGCGCCACGGTGGTGGTTGAGGTCATGCAGGACGCCGGAATGATTACCGCTGCCGAGGCCGCTGAGGTGAAGCCAGCTGAAGTCAAAATGGCTAAGGAGCAACCGCAAGACAGCGTCCGGTATTTCACCGACTGGGCGTTGCCACAGCTGGATGGCCTGATCGACGAGACCGAAAAACCCATCGATGTGTGGACGACACTTGATCTGAAAATGCAACGCGCGGCCACAGCCGCCATCGCGGCAAATGCACCGCGGGGTGCACAAGGTGCACTGGTATCGATTGACCGCGACGGCGCGGTTAAGGCCATGGTCGGCGGAACGGATTATGTGACCAGCAACTACAATCGCGCGGTCACAGCTGTTCGCCAGCCGGGCTCGGCTTGGAAATTGTTCGTCTACCTTGCTGCATTGGAAGCCGGGTTCCGTCCCGAAGACACGGTAGAAGATAAGCCCGTTGAAATCGACGGTTGGCAGCCCAAAAACAGCGGCGGCAATTACGCTGGTGAGATTTCGCTACGAACCGCGTTTGCCTATTCGAAAAATACGGTCGCTGCACAATTGGGGCAAGAAGTTGGCACCAGCAGTGTTGCCAACATGGCGCGCCGCTTTGGCATTTCTACGCCGATAAATACGCAGCCTTCCATGGTGCTTGGCACATCGGAAACCCGTGTGATCGATATGACTCAGGCATTTGCCTCAGTGGGCGCAAATGGCCGCAATATTACGCCTTATGGTATCTCTAAAGTCACCACGATTGACGGCGAAATTCTATACACAGCAAAGGCCGCTAAATCGGTGCAATTGGTGGAGGATTGGGTCGCTGCCGCGATGACAGACCTGATGCAGACTGCGGTTGCGACAGGCACTGGCCGCGCAGCCAATATTGGCCGTCCCGTCGCAGGGAAAACGGGCACAACGACAAGCAACAAGGACGGTTGGTTCTTGGGCTTCTCCAGCGGTTTGACAACGGGTGTCTGGATGGGCCGTGACGACGCGCGCTCCATCGGCGGATTGGAAGGCGGCCGCGCGCCCGCACAAGCATGGGCAGCCTATATGCGGGTCGCCGTCTCGGGCCGACCCGTTGAGAATTTTGCGACTGAAGTCACCTTCCCCGAACGATTGGAGGGCGAAGAACCCTTGCTTGGTGAAGAGGAACAGGGACTGCTGCTCGACGAAAACGGCATGCCCATCGAGGGCGACCCAGCGCTTGAGGATCCCGGGCTAGTGCCAACGACGGAACCCGAACCGTTGGATGAAGCCTTTATCGAGCGGGCAATCGGGCGCCGGGAACCGCGCTCTCCGCCCGAAGAAGAACCCTATCGCGAACCACAATAAGGTTCAAATAACGAGGTCTTCCAGCATGCGTATGGAGACGATCTCCAGACCATGGTCGTGCCGTTTCACTATGCCTCTGCGCAAAACATGCGCCAGCGCGCGCGAGGCTGTCTCTCGGGTGGTATTCACCCCCACGGCCATCGCCGACACCACGGGCAACGGCTTGATCCAACCATCCGGGTCGGCACGCGAAAGCAATGCCTGATAAAAGCGGCCGTTCGCCGATAGCCCGATGCGGGCGGCCATCCGGTCAAGCAGCAAGTCCAATTGGCGCGCCATGAATTCTGATATGCCCAGCGCAATGCGGGCATGCGACCGGGCCAGTTCAGCAATAAACGCTGTCTCCATCATCAATACAGACAGCGAACCTTGCGCAGTAATATCCGCGCGGTGCCGGACAGGCGTTGGGTAAGCGCCGAACAACTCGCCCGGGCCATATCCTGCCAAGCGCGCATATTGGCCGTCAGGGCCATATAAATCCGCTGACGCGAGGCCATCCAGAACGAGAAATAGATGCGCAGAAACATCGCCGCGAAATGCAACGGCGGCGCGATGGGTATATTCCCGATATTGCGTGCCACCCAGAATGAGCTTTGCCTCAAAATCCGGACAGCGGAAACAGGCTGCAATCTGCGCCACATGTTCCGTCTGTTTCAAGTAACGCCCCCGGCTTGCCGCATGCGCCAAGTTAAATCATGCGGGGGTGATTAAGGCAAGCGGCTAAAGCGCGTGGCCCGTGCGGCTCTTTTTCGTTTCGAGATAATGCGCATTATGCGGGTTCGCTGCGATCTTGAGCGGCAATCGCTCTTCAACTGTTATGCCTGCGGCGCCAAGACCTTCGACCTTTTCAGGGTTGTTCGTGAGCAGCCGTACGTTGGAGACGCCAAGCAATTCAAGCATGCGTGCAGCGACCGAAAAATCGCGCGCATCAATGGCAAAGCCCAACCGGGTATTGGCATCGACGGTGTCAAATCCCTGATCCTGAAGGGCATAAGCGCGCAATTTGTTGATCAGACCAATGCCGCGGCCTTCCTGACGCAAATATAAAAGTATACCCCAGTTCGCGTCCGAGATTTGCTGCAACGCTTCATGCAATTGAGGGCCACAATCGCATTTCAGGCTGCCAAGAACATCGCCCGTCAGGCACTCGCTATGCAATCGGACCACAGGCGGTGTGCCATCCCGCTTGCCCATCAGCAACGCGACATGGTCTGACGCGTCCACATCGGTGCGAAAGGCAACGATTTCAGCATCAACATTTGCAGCAACGGGCAACCGTGCGCGCGCCGCAATATGGAGTGCCCCGCTATCATCGAACGCTGCGACGTCCTGCGGTGTTACGGTTGCAGACGCACGATTGGAATCCGCCAACACCAAAAAAGCGGGAAGCAGCCCGGCGAGCCGCGCAAGCTCAATGGCCGCAGCAGCTGACGGTCCATCCGTAAGGGCCAACGCTTCAAACGGGCCCTTCATCGGGTAGCGTAAATCCAACGTTGGATCTGCCACCGCTAGCGCAACGCTGGGATTGAGGTCAGAGGGCGCCTTTATCATCACCGGCAAAGCCGTATCAGCGGCCGCGCGTTGGTTCATGAGTTTCAGTGTAGCTGCGCGGCTCGCCGAAAGCAGAATAGCGTGCGCGCCTGTAACATCGCGTGCTGTCTCAATCGGGAGAAGGGCCAAGCGGTGGCCAGAATGGTCGACGGTGATGGCCCAGCCACGGCGCAGCGCGTCAATGGCTATCGCAGCACGGCGCGCATCACACTCGATTGCGGGCGTACCGTTCAAAAGGCAAATTCCGTCACGATGGGCGCATGGTCAGACGGCTTTCCCCAACCACGCACATGCTTATGCACCACATGCGACTTGGCCTTTTCCTTTAGGTCAGGCGTCACCCACATATGGTCAAGCCGGCGCCCCCGGTCGGATGTTTCCCAATCCTGCGCGCGGTAGCTCCACCATGTGTAGAGTTTCTTTGACGGTTCGACAAAATGCCGAGCGATGTCGACCCAGTCCGCAGCTTCCTTGATCGCCGCAAGATGTTCGCATTCAATCTTTGTATGGCTGACGACATTGATGAGTTGCTTGTGGCTCCACACATCCTGCTCAAGCGGCGCGACGTTGAAATCACCCGTCAATATGGTCGGCTGAGTAACCGCACGCGACCACTCGGTCATGCGCGAGAGGAACCCAAGCTTTTGCCCGAATTTCGAGTTCACTTCGCTGTCAGGAACTTCGCCGCCCGCCGGAATGTAGACATTGTCGATCCGGACGCCCTTTGCGGCATCGACATTCAGTTCCGCGCCGACATGCCGCGCTTCGCCATTCGCTTGCCAATCTTCAACGCGGCGGTTGATTAAGGGCAGTTTGCTCACGATCGCTACACCGTGGTGCATGGGCTGGCCATTCAGAACCATATGGCGATAGCCAAGCTGACGAAACAACCCTTCGGGAAACAGGGTGTCGATCACCTTCGTTTCTTGCAAGCATAGCACGTCGGGCGCCTCTTCTTTCAGATAGCGTTCGACAATGTCGATACGGGCGCGAACCGAATTGATATTCCACGAGGCGATGCGAATGGTCTGGGACATATGAATATGGCCCTAGATGCCAGAAGCGACCGGAGCAAGTCGGTGAAGTGAAATCGGCGCCAAAAAAGCAAAGCCCTCATCCCGGGGGCATTTGGGATGAGGGCTAAGCTTGCGTTCGTCACGCGGGTATCAGCGGTGATTTAATGTCGTGGGCAACAGGGGGAAAACCACACGAACTCTCAATCGCTGACCATCAATTTATACGATGACTTTCCTGTCGTTCAGATGAACAAATCCGTTCAGCTTGGCAGCTTGTCGGCAGTCAGCATCGGTTCATCGACCGATTTTAAGATTTCCGTCTGACAGGCCGTGGATCCTTCCACGAAAACGCGCTGTTGGCGATTGCGCCATTATAATTGACGTTGCTGAGTCGCAGGCTGGTGCGGTTGTTTTTCGAATCGAGCGCCACCCAACCCGTGAGCGTCAAGCCACCCGGCGCACCGGCCTTGCTGACAAATATCATTGTAATAGTGCCATATTCAGGCCGTTTTGGGTCGCGTACTTCGACACTGATGACATCGTCTGTCGATGTTGGAACGAGCTTCCCAAATTTCGCAAGATCCTTGCCCGGGTCAAGCAAGGCAGCGAGCGGGCTATTCTTGATTGGCCAGCGCTGCACTTGTTTGACTTCGTAATCGACCATCGTCAGCGCGCGCCCATCCGCGACGATCAGCAACGGTACGTCTTTTTGATATTCAAAGCGCACATGGCCCGGGCGCTTGAGCAAAAGCTTGCCTGTTAACGCCCGGCCATTGCGATCCGTCTGCGTGAAGTTGGCCGTCATGGTGCCAACGGTCTTCATATGCGTAGTCACGCGCGCCATGCGTTCGGACTGCGATTGCGCAGTCGATGGCGCGGCTGCAATCAGGGCAACTGGCGCGAGCATTACGGCAAAGTTTCGAAAGGTCATTCTGGTTTCCTTGGGAGGGGTCTAAGCGTTGCTACGGCAACCGCCTTGAACCCCGTCTTAACGTCTAAAGCGGGTCGCCGTTCCGGTCACGAAGCACTTCGCGTCGGCCAATATGGTTCGGCGCGCTGATGAAGCCATCTTCTTCCATGCGATCAATCAACCGCGCCGCGCTGTTATAACCAATCCGCAACTGGCGCTGAATCCAGCTGGTCGATGCCTTCTGGCTTT
>JBKBTH010000345.1:0-2409 GCA_046290915.1 Sphingorhabdus sp. | reverse complement strand
TCCGCAGCGGGCAGGGTAAATGGTTGCTGAAAAAGACGATGGAACCTTATCTGCCCTGCGACATCTTGTACCGTCCCAAAATGGGTTTTGTGACGCCAATCGATGCGTGGTTTCGCGGGGCATTGGCACCGCAGGCGCGGGCGCTTTCGACGAGCTTTGTGTTCTCGCAAATGGACCTGTTTGACAGCAAAGCCATCGCACAAGCGGCCGAGGATCACATATCGGGGCGGTCCAACAATGGACGGCTTTTGTGGCAACTGGTTATGCTCGAAAAATCGCTCAACAACCTGTTCGCTTAAGGGTAGATTGCCCGAACAAAATATAAGCCCTCGGGTGGTGCGTTTTCCGCCAAAGCCGAACGGTCTGCGGCATCAAGCGCAGCCTGCAAATCGTCGGCGGTCCAACGGCCCAACCCAACGGCGACAAGGCAACCCACCATCGACCGCACCTGATGGTGCAGGAATGACAAGGCTGCAGCTTCGACAATGATATGACGGCCTTCGCGGCGGACGTTCAGCAGGTCGAGTGATTTTACCGGGCTAGCCGATTGACATGCGGTTGACCGGAATGTCGTAAAATCATGCACGCCCACCAATATTTGTGCTGCTGCATGCATGGCTTCTACATCAAGCTCTGGGCCAACGCGCCATACGCGGCCCTTTTCCAAAGTAAGCGAGGCGCGGCGATTGAGGATCCGATATTCGTAGGATCGGCCAATGCAGCTGAAACGCGCGTGCCAGTCATCAGCGACTTCCTCGCACGCCAAAATGGCAATGGGGTGGGGCCGCAAATGGGCGTTGATGGCTTCCATCAACCTGAAGGACGATAATCCTTTTTCGACATCGACATGCGCGCGCATGCCGAGTGCGTGGACACCTGCATCAGTGCGGCCTGCGCTGTAGACCAATGTCTTTTCGCCCGTGGTTTTGAATATCGCCTCTTCGATCGCGCCTTGCACAGAAGGGCCATGGTCCTGCCATTGCCAGCCCATATAGGGGCCGCCGTCAAATTCGATGGTGAGGGCGAAACGAGTCATGAAAGGATGGTGCCCGCCGGGATTGCCTTGCCACGCAGCAAGTCCGCGGTCGGCATTGCGGGTTTGCCTGCGCGTTGGATGAGGGTGGGACGGATCGCGCCAACGCCGCAAGCAATGGTCAGCTGTTCGTCCACAACCGTGCCAGCTTTGCCATTGCCAGCGACAATGTCGGCCACAAGGACGCGATATCGATCGCCTTCAAATTCGAACCAAGAGCCCGGCGCGGGGTTGAATGCGCGTATGTGTCTTTCGACCACCTCGGCGGGCATTGAAAAATCCAGCTTGGTCTCTGCCTTGTCGATTTTGGCGGCATAGGTCACGCCATCCTCTGATTGCGTCACTGCCGGAAAGGCATTGAGGTCAGCTAATACCCGCACCAACAATTCCGCGCCAAGCTCGGCAAGCTCGCTCGTAAGCATGCCCGTTGTCTTATGCCCGATTTCGATTTCGGTCGTCGCACGCACTGGTCCGGTATCAAGCCCAGCCTCCATTTGCATGACCATGACACCTGTCGTGGCGTCTCCTGCCAAGATAGCACGCTGAACCGGCGCAGCCCCGCGCCACCGTGGGAGTAGCGACCCGTGGATATTCAGACAGCCATGGCTTGGCGCGTCCAAAATCGATTTGGGCAGGATCAGGCCGTACGCCGCAACAATCGCAACGTCCAAGTCGAGTGCAGCAAATTCAGTCGCCGCATCTTCCTGACGCAATGAGAGCGGCGTGCGCACATGCAGGCCGAGTTCTTCGGCACGCTGCTGCACCGCAGACGGTGTCAGCTTTTTACCGCGGTTGGCTGGGCGAGGCGGTTGTGAATATACCGCGACAACATCATGCCCAGCGGCAACCAGCGCGTCGAGCGCTGGCACGGCAAATTCGGGTGTCCCCATGAAGGCAAGACGCATCGTCACTTTTCCTTTGTTCGAAAGCCCCCTAAGACCCGCGGCATGGCATCGCAAGAAATAGACGCATTGGCACAAGCATTGTCGAAATTGCCGGGACTTGGCCCACGCTCGGCACGGCGGGTTGTGCTGCACCTCATGAAAAAGCGCGAAAGCGTTTTGATGCCACTTTTGCGCGCTTTGGAGCAGGTTGAGCAACGGCTGGTCGTCTGCAGCACATGTGGGAATATCGATACTGGCAACCCATGCGGTATTTGCATCGATCCGCGCCGCGACATCCGTTCGATATGCGTTGTCGAAGACGTATCGGATTTGTGGGCGCTTGATCGCTCGCGCCTTTTCCCCGGAAAATATCATGTGCTGGGCGGCCGTTTGTCTGCCTTGGATGGCGTGCGGCCAGAGGATTTGAATATTGAGGGGCTGGTCACGCGTGTTGCAGCGGGCGGCGTCGATGAAGTCGTCTTGGCGATGAAT
>JBKBTH010000344.1:0-2418 GCA_046290915.1 Sphingorhabdus sp. | reverse complement strand
CTTGTTATGGTGGTATTTGAACAACAATTTGATGAACGCGAGCAAATCGTCTTCGCTTGGTTTGTCGTCACGCTGCGTCAGCGCCTTATCAGGGTTTGCACCCGGACGCGATGCCGCGTTATTCAACCGTTCTGGCGACTGATAAGCCGCCGCTGAAATTGAGAGTTTCGCTGAAGCACGGAGCAACGCCGATGCCAGATCGGACATGGAAACAGGCTTCGTCAGAAAATCTGTCGCTTGCGATTGCATAGCGACAACAGCGGAGTTGAGGGTTGAATGACCCGTCGCAACCAACGTTACGATTGGGCGGTAAGGCTTAAATCTGATCGCAATTTCGGACAGAAGCGTATTTCCGTCCATGTCCGGCATTTTCAGGTCAGTTAAAACGATGCCGATATCAGAATTTTGTGAAATCTGCGACAGTGCAGCCGGTGCACTATTCGAGCATTTCACAGCGTAACCTAATCCAGAAACCGCCTCACGATATTCGTCGAGGCAATCTTGGTCATCATCAACAATGAGAACTGTCCAACCAGTTTCACGCCAGTCTGCGACAGCGCCCACACCCACCATATTCGTTTGCATTTAAATTCCCCACGTCTCCTCTTCACTATCAAAGTGAAACAATTGTGCAAATAATTTTGACATCTTTATCTTCGTGTAAATCGACCATCGACCCAGATCATAATGGTCAACCTTCCAAACCGTTGGTTATGAAAGGCTGTTGGACTTCTCTTTTTTGCGCTCTAAGTGAACGAATTTAAACAGAAATTTCGCATTTCATGGGAAAAGCGCAGAAGAGTTCCATGCTTGGCTGATATTGACGCAGTGAATTATACCAACAAATAAAAACATTAAGTTGAGCCGATGTGCGAATTTTTTCGACACAAATATCATCACCAAAAGTGATAATAAGTAAAAAGCAAGCATGGGGATTAGTAGTGGCTTAAAGAAACCTAATGTGATGAAAAGAGAAAATAGGAACGCCGATGTGTAGATGGCGAGCAGGGCGCTCCTAGCTGGGGATTTGCTACCGTACAGTCGGCGCACCCATCGGGAATCCCGATACATCCCGAGGGCTGCGATAAAAAATATCGCGGTGTTCAAGAATGACGAGAGACGTAGTGGATCGTACATTCTTACCCCCTGCGTCATAAGAACTGACAACAAATGATATTCCGTGCATCATTTTTTGGTACCATGTTGAGACTTTGCCATGCCCGCTCTCCATCTCAGCAAAGCAACAGTTCAGCTCACGCCGCGCCTCGATGCACATTTCAGACGCGGCAATCAGGCGATGCGCACATCAAAACCGATGATTACGATTGTTGCTATCGCCAGCATGGTTCCGAACGGCAATCGTTGCAGATGCCATTGATGGCGATTTTTCCCCGTCAAAAGCATGGATATTGCAACGATGATACCCGTTGCCGAGGCAATGAAAACGATCATCGGCAGAAACTGCCACCCCAACCAGCTGCCTAATCCAGCAAGCAAAATAGGGTCTCCGCCACCGATACCCGTGCGGCCACGTAATACTCTATACGCAATCGCCAATGCGCTCAACGACAGGAAGCCAGCGCCAGCACCAATCAGACGATCAGCCAGGGGGGTTCCAAACGCTAAGCCGCCGACCGTCGTTCCGACAATAAGAAAGCCCAGGTTTGCGACTATAGGCAATCGAAAATATTTCGCGTCGCTCACGGCCAAAATGGCTAGCAAGCTGACACCGCTCAACGTCGCGAATATCTGGGCTAGGTCAAATGCACTGCTGCCCATGCTCTATCCACGCGCTGATTGGGGTTTGAACGATGCATAGCCTTTACTGTCGAATGCGACACTGTGGACGGTGACACCAATGCGCGCGCGCCAAGACATGCCGACACGGTGCGGCGGCAATACTTCCACTGCGCTTTTGGGAAAGCGTGCGCGCGCCGTTGCTACGATAGCGTCAATCGGCGCATAGCTGCGACAGACAAGTGAACCGCGCGGCAAGGCCAATGTGGTCATTTCACGGCGGACGAGCCTTGGTTGATATGACTGAGAGTCGATATCGATCACTTGGCGTTCTTTGCGCGTTGCGATTGTTATCCGGGCAATGCCAGACGCATCCGTTTTGTACGACACCAGCATACTGCCAAACAGCTTCGTCTGCGCGATGGCGACCTGCGATGCTGCGACATTGCTTATTTCAGGCGCCATGACCAAGCGGCCGTCGCGTCCAAATGTTTGCGCCGCGACAGGCGCGGTCCATAGCAATGGAACGACGGCAAGGCTCAAAACCATATGTTTCATGACTATGCGCGCCGCAATTTTCGCACGGTTTCTACAAGCACTTTGGCTGTCGACGTGTGATAGCCATAGCCTGCGACCCGGGCACGCGTATCCAGCATATATACCAACGAACTGTGGTTAATG
>JBKBTH010000343.1:0-2422 GCA_046290915.1 Sphingorhabdus sp. | reverse complement strand
TTCGGTCTCGCCTTTGCCATCCTGCCCAATCTTCCATTGGCGGCCAAGCCTATATCCGTAATCGGATATCTCATAGCCTTCGAGGCTGCTCAACGTTGCCACCACCAACTGCCGCTTGGTGCGTGTCTCAAGCCCTTGCAGTTTGGCGGTCAACGCCGCTTCCTGTTGCGGGTCAAGCAAGTTCGCCTGATCAACAACGCGTCCCGTAAGCTTGGGGAAGTTTTGCGCAAGCGCTGCCTGGCCGGTGAAGGCCAAAAGCAGCGCTATAAGCAGGCCAAGGGCCTTGTTCATGTGTGTAATCCCAAAAGGGGTTTAGGTTGCGGGTGCCATATCAAGCTTAGGTGCCGATTCAGCGCCTTGCGTGGTGGCCTGGTACGGGATCATCGGTTGCGCACCGTGAATGATCTTCGCGCCGATGATATCGGGGAAGGTGCGGATGGTGGTGTTATAGCCACGCACGGCTTCGTTATAATCGCGCAAGGTAATGCGCACTCGGTTTTCCTGACCTTCGAGCTGATCCTGCAGTTTCAGATAGCCTTCCTGGCTCTTCAACTGCGGATATTGCTCAACCGATACGAGCAGCCGTGAGAGGCTTCCCGACAACTGGTTTTGCGCGGCTTGAAAAGCGGCCATCTTCGCTGGATCGCCGAGATCATCTGGATTGACCTGAATGTTTGGCGATGTCGCGCGCGCACGTGCCTCGATAACTTCAGTCAATGTCTTGTTTTCTTGCGCAGCTGCACCTTTGACGACATTGGCCAAGTTCGGAATAAGGTTGGCGCGCTCTTGAAACGCTGCCTGAACATCGGCCCATTTCGCCTTGGCGTTTTCTTCAGCCGTCGGAACGCTGTTGATACCGCAGCTTGCAAGCGAGAGGGCTGCAGCGGTTAATAGCAAAGATTTTACAAATTGGTTACGCATCGAAAGAGCTCCTCCAAAGGGCAATGGCCCAGATTTTAGCCGTTTAACTGGCGTGTGTTACACACATAAGGCGCAGGTGCGGGTTACGCAATGTGTACTGTAGTTTATACATGTAATATGGCATGTTTTAGGTGTCGAAACTTTAGGGGGACGAATTGATGTTCGGTGAATTCAAAGCATTTGTCATGCGGGGTAATGTTCTTGACCTTGCCGTTGGCGTTTTAATTGGTGCAGCCTTCGGCAAAATCATCTCATCGTTTACTGATGATGTCATCATGCCGCTAATTTCTCTGCTGACTGGCGGAGGCGTTGACTTTTCCAGCAAATATATCGTGCTTGGTGGCGGTGAAAAAGTGACTGCCGGTATGTCGCTGGTCGCTGCAAAAGCTACGGGCGCCAATGTACTGGCATGGGGTAGCTTTATAACCGCGACGATCAATTTCCTTATCCTCGCATTCGTCATTTTTATGATCGTACGTCAGGCGAACAAGATGATGGCGCCTCCTGCTGCAGCAGGTCCATCGGATGTCGATTTGCTTACTGAAATCCGCGACGAGCTGCGTAAGAAATAACAGCTAATTGCAAAGCGAAGGAGCGTGTAGCATAGGCGCTGCATGAATTCTCCTGACGTAACACGAGGCCGCCATCTGACTCACGCAACTGGCTTGCGCGCGTTCACTGGCGGCCTTTTTGTGCGCGGTTTCCAACGCATTGTTGACCGCATTGACCAAGGGATAGTCTTCGGTTCAATCGAAGCAGCTTTGCCTGATGGGTCGATCCGCTTACTCGGCGGACGCGGGGAAGGGCCGCTTGCGATTGTCACGCTGCACAGTTGGAAGGCATTGCTTCGGCTGGCGCGTGGCGGGTCGACCGGCTGGTATGAGGCGTGGGCTGCAGGCGAATGGAGCAGCCCTGATCCTGTCCTCATTTTCGATCTGTTCATGCGTAACCGGCAATCGCTGGGCAATGTCGCGCGTCCATCGGGCCTCGCAAAGCTGGCTGGAAAGGCGATCCATGCGATGCGCCGAAACAACAGGACGGGTGCACGCCGAAATATCGAGTTTCACTATGACTTGGGCAATGACTTTTATCAGACATGGCTTGATGAAAGCATGACCTATTCCAGCGCGATGTTCGCCGATCCGCACCATTCGGCGGAAACATTGGAATCGGCGCAGCATCGCAAGATAGAAGCATTGTTGGATCGGCTCGCGCTATCGGACGGCGAAAAGTTGCTTGAGATTGGCTGCGGTTGGGGCGGGTTGGCTGAAGTCGCCTTGCGTGCGCACCGCGTTCATTATCATGGCATTACCTTGTCGTCAGAGCAGAAAGTCTTTGCCGATGAGCGACTAAGCGGGCTTGGCGATGCCGAGGTCACGTTAACGGACTATCGCGACGTGTCCGGCCAATATGATGCGATTGCCAGCGTGGAAATGGTCGAGGCGGTTGGCCAGCAATATTGGCCTGATTATTTGAAATCGGTTGCCCGTTGCCTGAAACC
>JBKBTH010000342.1:0-2423 GCA_046290915.1 Sphingorhabdus sp. | reverse complement strand
GCGGACCGTCGAAATCAAATTGTGGAATGGTGAGGGGTCAGACACCGTGATTGCCGATCAGGTTGCCGCGCAAATATGATTGATCTGTTTCTTTCCGCATTCATCACCTTTTTTGTGGTGATCGATCCGCCCGGATGCGCGCCTATTTACGCGAGCCTTACCAAGGGCGCAAATGCGGCGCAGCGTCGCAACATGGCGTTTCGTGCGGTTATGGTCGCATCGGGCATATTGTTGGTCTTCGGTTTGTTTGGCGAACAGTTGCTGTCGGCACTGCATATTGAATTGAACAGCTTCCGTATTGCCGGCGGTATCATGCTGTTTCTCATTGCCATCGATATGGTTTTTGAAAAACGCACCGAACGCCGCGAAGAACGCGCGCAGAAAATCATCGACACACCCGAGATCGAAGACGTCTCGGTCTTTCCGATGGCGATGCCGATGATCGCAGGGCCAGGATCAATTGCATCGGTCATGCTGCTCATGTCGCAAAATAGCGGCATCGACCGCGCAGGCGTGATTCTGGGCGCGTTGGCTACCGTGCTGGTCCTGACCTTGCTCGCGCTTTTGGCCGCTGGCCCGATCATGCGGGTGCTTGGCGCAAATGCCGAGGCGGTTATCACCCGCCTTCTGGGTGTCCTTCTGGGCGCGCTAGCTGCACAGTTCGTTATTGACGGACTGCGCGCAAGCTTCCTTGGCTGATTATTGCAGCGTTACCCTGTCGTCTGACCCGTCATGGCGCCCAAAAAACTGCATCAGTTGAACGATAGTATCTGCGCGGTCTGACAAGCCACGTGCCTCCAGCAATGCCTGTTTCGCGGCGAAGTCAAACGGCGCAATTTGGGCGATGGCGTTAACCAGGGAATAATCGTCTAGCTGCGACACTGCGCTCCAGTCGACGCTATACCCCTGTGTATCGGCAAAGCGGCGCGATTCGATTTCGAGTGAGGCGCGTTCCGCAAGCGACAGCGCTTCGCCGATCTCATCTTCTTCCCAAAGCTCTGCTTCGACCTGCCGAAAGCTGGTGGTGACTTTCAGTTCGTTCACTATCGAGAAGCGCTGCACGCCCTCAAGAATGATATTGTACCTGCCATCATCCAGCGCCTCCACATCGTGGATGCGTGCAAGGCAGCCGACGGTGAACAATGGCGGGTTAGTGCCCTGCCCCTTCGGCTGGATCATGCCGATTTTGCGGTCGCGCGCGAGCGAATCGCTCACGAGATCGCGATAGCGCTGTTCAAAAATATGCAGGGGCAGCTGCATGCCAGGAAAGATGATTGCCCCTGTAAGGGGAAAGATCGAGATACGACGCGCGGTCATCCGAACAGGATCGCAGACAGTTTGCGACGTGTTGCAGAGACCCAAGCGTCCTCAAGGCCGATGACGGCAAAAATTTCCAGAAGCCGTGCCTTTGCCGCGCCTTCGTTCCATTCGCGGTCTGCTGCAATAATATGCAACAACGCTTCTGCCGCCCCATCACGGTCACCCGCTGCCATTAATGCATTTGCGAGATCAAGCCGCGCTCCATGGTCATCGGGTGCTGCATCAACAGCGGCCCTTAGACCGGCCAGTTCTTCCGGCGGGACCGCGGCAGCTGCGATGCTCAATATAGAGCCTGCCTTTTCCAGTGCAGGATCGCTGCGTAATTCTTCGCTCAAGCTGTCATATATGGCCTGTGCCTCTTCCAGCCGGCCAACTGCCGCTAAAGTCCGTATGAGGCCAGACAACGCAGCAGGATGCTCCGGCGATATCGTCAGTGCTTCGGCAAACAGCCCATAAGCCTGCTCGGCACCATCATGCGCCAAAAGATCTTCGGCGGCCTCGATGAGCGGTAGCAGGTCGGCTGTCGGGTCGTCTGCCACCGCGCCGGCCGATATTGGCAGCTTCTCCAGCAGTTGATCCAGCATTTGCTTTAATTGAGGCTCTGTGCGCGCCGGTGACAGGTCAGCAACGGGCTGACCCTGAAAAATGGCATAGACCGTGGGAATGGAACGGACCTGAAACTGGGACGCGATGAATTTGTTTTCGTCGACATTGACCTTGGCCAATATCACGCCGCGTTCTGCGTATTCTGCCGCAACCTTTTCCAATATCGGCGTCAACTGCTTGCACGGGCCGCACCATTCGGCCCAGAAGTCCAGAATCACCAACTTGTCCATGGACGGCGTGACTACGTCGTTCCGGAATTGCTCAACGGCTTTTTGTTCGTCGGTGGTTAGGCCCAGCGTCGCCACATTTATTCTCCATTCGATGGGATTCGTTCGCCCCTATGTGCGCAAAACAATAGGTTTCACAATAGAGGCATTACCCCCGTTTTCGCAAAAAGCCGATATTTGGGGCTTGCGGGGTGATATACCCCATGCTAACGGCGCGCCTCACCTGTCAGGAAATAGAAAACCTGACCGCCAGAGCGGGCGTAGCTCAGG
>JBKBTH010000341.1:0-2426 GCA_046290915.1 Sphingorhabdus sp. | reverse complement strand
GCCGTAGCGCATCGCCGCGGGCTTGACGTGCCTGACGACATCTCCGTGTGTGGGTTTGACGACACAGCCATGGCAACGACGATTTGGCCGGAGCTCACTACAGTCCGCCAGCCAATTGCCGCAATGGCGCGTCGTGCGGTGCAGTTGTTGGCAGATGTGGTGCGTGGCGGCAGCGGGGATGCTCCTGTCTGCCATCAACAGCTCGATTTTGAGATTGTTGCGCGCGCATCAGACGGACCAACTCTGCACAACGCTTGACCACTTTGTGGCCTCCGGGGATGATGGCGCTAACATTACTAGCGTCACATATAAAACGCACCGTCGAAATATGGCTGTTTCCACTAAGTTCGATTTTTCGCATTTGACTTGATCTTCTGAATCTTATTCGTAATAATCGAACGGCGCAGTTCGATAAAAATCTGCGGACGCTCTTGCGATGTTGTCAGTAAGTTGAAGCAGGAAAATAAGTTTTGGAGAGAGTAATGAGATTATCGGGGCATTTGGGCGGGGCTGCTGCTTTATTGATTATCGTAAGCGCAGTGCTTTCCCCGCTGCTCGCTGCGCCCCCAGCGGCCAATGGCGAAACCCTTTTTCGTCAACGTTGTCAGGTGTGCCACTCGGTAGTCGCTGCCAAGCCTTCGGGCGTTGGCCCGAACTTGAGCGGCGTTGTCGGACGCAAGGCGGCTGCCACAACATTCAATTATTCGACCGCGATGAAGCAATCAAAGATCACTTGGACTCAAGCAAATCTGGATCGGTATTTGGCAGCTCCGACTAAAACAGTGCCTGGAACGCGGATGGTCATAGCTGTTCCGGATGCAACGCAACGCGTGGCGATCATCAAATATTTGTCACAAACTAAATAGTCTTTTTACCTGAGATTTTGGGGGCGGGATCATGAAATTTTCCATCAAACGCATCATATTGCTTGTCCTGCTATTGATAGTAGGTTTTTTTGCAATTTCCGCGGCGCGCAATTGGGATATCATCCAGCGGGTACTGTTGGGCGGCTTGAAGGTCTACGAGACTGAGGCTCCGGCCGTGCCAATTGACATCAAGCGGCCTGCAATCTTGGTATTTTCCAAAACAAATGGTTTCCGGCACGAAGAAGCTATTCCCGCGGCTAATACTCTGTTTACCAATATGGCTACTGCGCAAGGCTGGGGTTATTATCAGACGGAAAACGGCGCCACCTTTAATCCGGAAATATTGTCGCGTTTTGATGCTGTAATTTTCAACAATGTAAGCGGCGACGTCTTTACGCCCGCCCAGCGACAGGCATTGAAGAACTTTATTGAAAACGGCGGTGGTTTTGTTGGTATCCATGGCGCGGGCGGCGATATGTCTTATGACTGGCGTTGGTATGTCGATCATTTGATTGGTGCGCAGTTTATTGGCCATCCAATGAACCCGCAATTCCAGAAAGCTACCGTCAAAATTGAGGATAAAACCAACCCCGCTACGCTGGATTTACCTGACAGTTGGGCACGAACAGATGAGTGGTATTCGTTCGAAAAGTCGGCGCGCAAGCCGGGCGTCGATATTCTCGCTAGCCTCGACGAATCGACCTATAGTCCGAAAGGCATATTTGGTCAGGACTTGGCGATGGGCAAAGACCATCCGATTGTCTGGTCGCATTGCAGCGGCAAAGGCCGCGTGCTGTATTCAGCGATGGGACACACCGCCAGTTCCTACTCCGAGCCCGAGTATCGTAAGCTGTTGAGCGGCGCGGCGCGCTGGGCGTTGAAGCTTGATGGAACGGGATGCGGTGATGCGGACATACCTGTTGCTCCAGTGGAAGCGAAATGAGGCCAGTTCGTTATGGCATGATCGGCGGAGGGCAGGGTGCCTTTATCGGCGGTGTACACCGCACGGCAGCCGCAATTTCCGGCAATTGGCAATTGGTAGCCGGCGCGTTTTCTTCGACCGCAGAAAAATCTAAAGCGTCGGGTGCCGAGATCGGCGTTGATCCCGCCCGCACCTATGGCAACTGGGCCGAAATGCTTGAGCGTGAAGCGGCTTTGCCGGTTGATGTTCGAATAGAGGCTGTGTCCATCGTTACCCCCAACCACATGCATGCTGCGCCTGCTATCGCCGCGTTGCAGGCTGGGTTTGATGTGATCATCGATAAACCATTGGCCGACACGTTGGCCAATGCGACTGCGATTGCAGAGGCTGTTAAGCGCACCGAACGGCGGATTGCGGTGACGCATACTTACACCGGCTACCCCTTGGTAAAACAGGCACGCGACCTGATTGCCAGCGGCCAGTGTGGCAAAGTGCGGCGGGTGATGGTGAAATATACGCAGGACTGGCTGTCGCGTGCCTCCGATCTGGAGAATAACAAGCAAGCCGCGTGGCGTGTTGACCCCAAACAGTCGGGTGATGCGGGCGCATTTGGAGACATTGGCACACATGCCGCCAAT
>JBKBTH010000340.1:0-2431 GCA_046290915.1 Sphingorhabdus sp. | reverse complement strand
AATCATCCATCACAAACACTGCCATCATGGTGTTGTGCAGAATCGCGTTTAGCCGGCCGGAAACATCCCGCAGCTCGCGTTCAATGTTGTTGCGATTGGTGACATCCTGAATCGCCGCAAAAAACACCGGATCCAAATTCTGGGTTTTAATCTGCTGCAGATGTACCGAGACTTCATATTCGGTGCCGTCTTTACGCCGATGAACGGTGTTAAAACGCAATACTTTTGATCTGTCCGATGTCAGTGGCTCAATGAGCGCTTTGAATTCGGCCTCGGTAAAATGGGGTTTGATGTCCCACGGCGTGAGGTTGCGCAATTCGGCCATCGAATATAGCAGGTTGTCACGCGCGCCACGGTTGACCAAGCTGAAGCGATAATCTTCGCACGAAAAAACATAGACTTCGCTCGCGGAGTCTTCGACAATCTGCCCTAGTCGTTCATTGGACAAAGGCGATGCATGGTAGTCAATATTTTGCATATCTTCATCCTCATCAGTAACAACGGACACAAAACCGAAATCATTACCGGTCGAATATTTGCCTATTAAGGTCGGTTGCTAGCAAATGACCGGTTTTGACGCAATTGCATAGCTCAGCAACCCTTCAGATTTCTGACAATTTGATGCAAAGCTTTGCAGTGTTGTTGTTGGCGTTGCGTAACTGTTCAGAAGCTATTGTCTTGGTGTGCAGAAAATATTGCCGCAAGCCCTTTTGAAGCTTCGTGGCGTCGCAAAATCTGGAGCGCCGCATGCACATCTAAAAGGTAATGGCTTACACTGTCCAACGCTGGCGCCCGCTTGGCCCCTAAATAGGTGACAAGGTTGCTTGCGGCCCGATTTTCGGACAGCATCTGCATATCCAGGACTGGCAAGTCTTCGTCGATGCAATCCAGCAAGACTGCCGCAATCAACATGCGCGCCAGCCCAAGGCCGTGATAGTCATCAAGCACCGCGATCGCCAATTCGCCATGTGAAGAAACGTCCTTCGACCTGATGGCATGCGCTGCGGCAATCGGCGGACATTCGTCGCCATCGAGCAATATCGCGCCCCAACCGATATGATCATGCCCGTCAACCGCGCTGAGCTGCTTCACAATAGACTCAGGCGGGGATCGGAAGGCGGAGAAGAAGCGCAAATAGCGCGAGCGGTCCGACATTTCGGTTATGCCTTCCCGGATACGCGCTTCATCGCTTGGCCGGATGGTGCGCAAGCAAACTGCCCGACCGTCCGACAACACGGTCTCGATTTCGCACGGATAATGCGGCGTGGGTTTAACCGATTGTGCCATAGCAAATATGCATAACGCATAACTGCGCCAAAAGCTGCGCCAACTTCATTTGGGATTAAAGCGCAGAGCTATCTTTGTCCGCGCCATCATAGCGTATTTCAAGATAGCGGCCACGCACCGCCAGCTTGTCGAGCTCACCACGCGAAATCTGCCCCGTCATCGTTTCGATTTCGCGATCAATGGTTTTCAGGCCGTCGACCAACTGCTGCGCTGGAGTTTTTCCGGCATGTTCCTTGTTGCGAAGGCTCTCCGGAATACGCTTATAGCCGTTAATCAACTCGGGCAGATGTTCACCAACAAGCTTACGCACCTCGCGGGCCGCAGGGTCATTATCGTCAAGTGTTTGCAGTTGCGGAGCAAGCTGGTCCAACCGGACGCCGATGTCTTGCATCAACGTGACCGCCGGCGCTGGCAATGCAGGTCGCTGCGCCTCCAGCCAAATCTCTGTCTTGCCCGCCAATGTTCCCAGATCCGTAAGCTTCAGGCTTTCGGTTGTGGGCATCGGCATTTGCGGGAAGCGCATCAGGACATAGGCTGCGGTCGCGACCAACAGAGCGGTGATCATCACGCCCCAAAAACCGATACCACCGATGATTCCGCCGATGATGCCTGCACCGATTAAAACGGCACCCACCGCCATTGTGGCCTTGCTCAGCTTGCCCCAGAAATGTGCGCGGCGTAGCGCCTGCGACTTCGTCCCGATGGGCGCAAAGCGGACATTGCGCAGCGACCGTGCCGCAGCATTGAGCGTTTCGTCAGAATTGGATGCAGGGCTGTTCACTGGCTTCCCTAAACTTCCAGTGACAGCAAACCGCTGTCCTGTACCGACTTGGTCGCCTGCGCCTGACCTTCGGCGCGTGCGATATAGCCCTTGGACTTTTCGACTTCTTTCTCGAGCGCCTGGGACGTCTGCTTCATGCTGTCGAGCGCCTTCATCTTGAAGGTGTCGATGGCATCCATCGTGTCGTAAATATTCTGGAACGCACGGCTTAACGTTTCCAGCGGAATGGTTGCGCCCGCTGCTTGCTCATGAATGCGGCCCGTATTGTCGCGCAGAAGCTGTCCAGTGCTGTCGATAATATTCGCGGTCGTCGTGTTCAGCGCAGTGATCTGGTCAAGCACCAGCTTTTGATTGGTCATCGCC
>JBKBTH010000339.1:0-2438 GCA_046290915.1 Sphingorhabdus sp. | reverse complement strand
AAGCGCCCGACGCGCTGACCGAAGCCACAAAGCGTTTCAACGATGACCAAGATGCGCAGTCTGAACTGGCAAACACCATGGTTTTGTCCACGGTGTCGGCCGACGGCTATGACGCAATCTTTTTCCCTGGCGGCCACGGCCCGCTCTGGGATCTTGCCGAAGATGCCGACAGCATCAGGCTGATCGAGACCTTTGCCGCCAGCGACCGACCTGTTGGCGCGGTGTGCCACGCGCCTGCGGTATTTAAGCATCCCAAAGGCGCAGATGGCAAACCACTGGTGTCGGGCAAGAATGTGACCGGTTTCACCAACACCGAAGAAGACGGCGTCGGCCTGACCGATGTTGTTCCGTTCTTGGTTGAGGACATGCTGAAGGCCAATGGCGGCAATTATCACAAAGGCGCCGACTGGGCATCATTCGTGGTGACCGATGGAAAGCTTGTCACGGGACAAAACCCTGCATCGTCGGAAGAGGCAGCCCATAAGCTGGTCGAACTACTCGAAATGGCAGACGCCTAAAACCGTCGCGTGTGCGCCGCTATTTGGGTTCAGGCGGCTGCACGTAAATCGGGGGCGGCTTGGGAAAGTCATCTTCGGGTCGTGTTATCCGGCGTTTGCCGCGCTCAAGCCACCATGTCTGCTGCCAGCCGGTCACATCGGTGATTGGTTGCCCCGCTTTGTTGCGTGCGGGTTCAAAACGAAATCTTTGTTCAATCAGACGGCAGGTGGTTGAATCAATGTCTGCATTGCCGCTGGATTTGACCACGCGACATCTGCTGGCGCGGCCGTTGGTGCCGACATTGAAATGCGCGGTCACGGTGCCGCCTTCGCGCGCCGCTCTGGCAGAGGGCGGATAGTCGGCGTTCGTAATCCGGCCGCTGACCAGCCGCGCACGGGCAGCGACCCCGCCGCCACCTGTGCCGTCACCATTATTTCCGCTGCCAAAACCTGAACCCACGCCGCCAGCGCCAGTACCTGGGCCCGGCGTATTGGTTGCGCCCGCATCATTCTCTTGGCCTTTGCCAGCCTTGGGTGCGGTGGGAAGATTCACTTTGGCTGGAACCTTAACAACGCGCTTGGGTGCTTCACGCGGTGCACTGGTCTTTTTCAAATTGGCCGCGGATGCTGCGCCTTCGGGTTCCGGCGCAGCGAGCTTCGGCTTATCATCGGGGACGGTCGGCGGAAGCGCGACGGCTATGACGTTCAGATTGCTGACATTAGAGCGCACGATGTCGTCGGCGCTGATGCCGAACGCGTTGAGCAAGCCAAATCCGATAATGGCATGCAGCACAACGACGGCAGCCGCTGATGTCAGCCTGTCTCTTGTCCTGCTGGCAACTGAAAACGCCATTCTGCCCCCCCGCTCAATGCGGCATGACTTTGCACAAGGCAGGTGAAGCGACCATGAATGCGCAAGATATGCTATGGGTTGCCCAATTGCCGTTCAGGGCATAAACGCACCGCGCAACGCCCACCCTAACGAGAAACAGGCCAAATATGCCGCAAAATGCCAAATCTGCCATTGTCCTGTTGTCGGGCGGACTCGATTCGATGGTTGTCGCGGGGTTGGCGCGCGAGGCGGGATATGACCTAATCGCGTTGACGATTGACTATAACCAGCGCCACCGTATCGAACTCGAAAGTGCAGCGACCATTGCGGCGCATCTGGGTGCGATTGAACATATCGTCCTGCCGCTTGACCTGACCCGCTTTGGCGGATCGGCGCTGACTGCGGACATTGATGTTCCCAAAGAGGGTGTTGAAGAAAACGCCATCCCAATCACTTATGTGCCTGCGCGCAACACGATATTCCTGTCCTTATGCCTTGGCCTTGCCGAAGCACGCGGCGCGCGGGATTTGTGGATTGGCGTCAATGCGCTCGATTATTCGGGCTATCCAGACTGCCGCCCGGATTTCATCCGCGCCTTTGAAAGCATGGCCAATCTGGCAACCAAGGCAGGTGTTGAAGGCGACCATTTCAGCGTTCACACGCCGTTGCTGCACATGAGCAAGGCTGACATTGCGACCGAAGCAGCGCGGCTTGGCCTTGATGCTGGAATGAGCTGGTCCTGCTATGATCCAACGCCTGATAACAAAGCCTGCGGTCGCTGCGACAGTTGCCGGTTGCGGGCCAAGGGCTTTGCAGATGCGGGATTGCCTGATCCCACCATTTACGCATGAGCTATGCGGTAAAAGAGATTTTCCTCACCCTTCAGGGTGAAGGCGTTCATGCCGGCCGCCGCGCGGTGTTCCTGCGCTTTGCCGGCTGCAATTTGTGGACGGGTCGCGAAGAAGATCGCAGCTCTGCCATTTGCCAATTTTGCGATACAGATTTTGTCGGCATGAATGGGGAAAATGGCGGGCGTTACGATGC
Organism: Sphingorhabdus sp.; assembly: GCA_046290915.1. GTDB lineage: Bacteria > Pseudomonadota > Alphaproteobacteria > Sphingomonadales > Sphingomonadaceae > Sphingorhabdus_B. The sequence goes on along the minus strand of JBKBTH010000339.1, from coordinate 65 downwards.
GGCCGCCCTTGCTGCAAAAGTTGGGGCTTTGTGGGGTGAGGGCATAGAGTCACGCTATGTCGTGA
>JBKBTH010000338.1:0-2458 GCA_046290915.1 Sphingorhabdus sp. | reverse complement strand
GCATCTGCGATGATGAGCCCGGCCCGTTCAGGCATAAACGCCTCTCGGTGCAATGGCCCAATATCAAAACCAGCCGGGACTGCCCAAAAAAACCGGTCGCAATATTCGAGATATTCGGGCCATTTCTGATCACCCAAAAGGTCGGCTCGCGAACATTTAATTTCGACGATGATGATTTCACCCTTTGTAGTCAGGCCCATAAGGTCAGCGCGCCGCCCATTGCGCAGGCTGACCTCGGACTGCACCATGATCTGATTTCGAAGAAACAGACGTGACGTTCCACGGGCTACCGATGGAGCCCCAGTGCCCAGTGGTAAAGTATGCGCGTTCATTCCCAATCGATAGAACGAAAGAAGAACAAAATAAAGGCCCCATTTCGGGGCCCTTATTGTCAGCGTTCAGTCACGTTTAACGGTAGAAGATATGGTTATCGATACTGCCGAGGCGAGTTAGGCGCCAGCCGGGGGATACATGCCGCGCATGAAAGAACAAAGCGCCTTCAACCGGGCTTTCCCAATGGCCATTCAGCGCAATCTTGCTGATTGCGACTGCGTTCCGCCAATGCGCACTGCCAATAGCTATGGGGGGCATACCGCCACCGCGCACGAAGGAAAATTGGCTTTTCTGGAAAACCACACCGCACAAAGTGGTGGGGAAGCGGCCAGACTTTGCACGCGCCATGACGACACGCGCAACCGCGAGTTGTCCGGTGAGTGATTCGCCTTTTGATTCGAAATACACAGCGCCTGCAAGGCAGCGCTGTTCAGCGCTCAGCGAATCATTGGTGTCTTGTTGGCGCACCAGTTCAGCTAATGACGAAGCAGTGATTGCTTCATTATCATCTTCTAGCGTCGATATCGGGGCTTGAGTATCGGCGTCCGACGGTGTGCCAATACCTGGCGTGAAAATGATGTCACCATTATCAGCGAGGGTCGCGGTAACCTTACCGCTTTTTGCCAGGTCGGTTTGTACCTGATCAGCGGAGATTTGCGCGGCGTCCACTACGATAGTGGTCGCATTTAAAGCAGTGCTTTGGTCATTACCAAAAGCAAAACCGGCATCAGCAGTAATCACCGCAGAAGCCAGGGTAAACGTAACGGCCGCGACAGACGCAGCCCGGAAAAATTTCAACATTTAACGTACAATAAAGCGGCAACAACAGCGGACGAAATGCTATATATTTGTTTTTATTCGTCTTTTGTTGCATCCGACTCGCGTGTTTGTCTGGTCACCCCTATTGCGTTCCCGTACGACAACCTTCGCTACTCGTTCATCGCGCATTTATGATGCGCCGCAACAAAGTCAATTAAACGCGGTCAAGAGTCCGTCCAACCGTGCAGCGGATGCGACATCCAGTTCAAAAACCCACAAATCGGGATCGCGCGCGCAGCGCTTTTTCCAATAATTCTGAATGGCGGCATCACCGGTTTCAACCAAATCAACACTTTGCCAGGCAGTTTTACCATCCAACGATGGATACCGGTCATAGAGGCGCGGCTCCGCACCGCGTACTTGGCCAATAAGAAGAATCGCGCCTGATGTGGCGTCACCCTTTCTCAACACCGTGGCGAAACCGCCATCAGCCTCGGCAAGTCGCTTCATTGCAGATATCTGCACGCCACTTGCGAGCCGCGGCTCAATCAAGCGGCGTCGCGCTCTTCGGACAGCGTCAGCACTGCAAACATCGCTGACGAATCAGCCGCACCGCGCAGCTGGGCCCGGAACTTTTCATCCCGAAACAGCCGCGAGACTTCGGCCAACGCACGCAAATGCGAGGCACCGTCTTGCGCGGGTGATATCAGCGCGCAGACGAGATCAACGGGTTCATCATCGACAGCATCATAAGGTACAGCCTTGGAAAGCCGGGCAAATACGGCAACGGGCATGTCAATGCCCGACACCTTACAATGCGGAATGGCTGTCCCGCCGCCAAACCCCGTGGGCCCAAGTCGCTCGCGCTCAACCATGCCCTCAAGCACTGCATGTGAATCGAGAAAATAATTTTCGGCTGCAATCACCGAAAGGCGTGCAAGCAGGTCGGATTTGCCCGAACATAGCAGGTCAGCAGCAACGGCTCCTTCAACGAGCCTTGTAGAAAGTCTGATCATATTTCTTTCAAATGCGCGTGCTTCAACGAGCAGCACAATCCCTAAATATTTGAATCGCTAAAGAAAAATAAACGAATTTGACCGGTATTTATGGCGCAGCCTTTGGTTCAACCCAACCGATCGTTCCATCTTCGCGGCGGTAAACCATATTATGCCGTCCAGTTCCAGTGTTTTTGAATAACAATGCTGGCGTATTGCGTAAATCCATCAACATCACTGCGTCGGACACTGTCGATTCGGGAATATCCGTACGCATTTCGGCGACAATTACTGGTGCTTCGGGTACCTGATTCTCTTCTTCGCGATCACCGCCGTCAAAAACGGTATATGCGGCTTCTTCCTGCGCCAAC
>JBKBTH010000337.1:0-2463 GCA_046290915.1 Sphingorhabdus sp. | reverse complement strand
TGCTTGAGCAGGGTTTGCTGGCGTGCGTCGGCAAGGCCGAACGCGGTCCCGCAGCGACGCAGGCGATTGCCAAGCATAAGAGCGCATACCTGATGGCTGTCGGCGGCGCAGCCTATCTGGTGGCGCGCGCAATCAAGGGCAGCAAGGTCGTCGGTTTCGAAGACCTGGGCATGGAAGCGATTTACGAGTTTGAAGTGCAGGACTTCCCCGTCACCGTGGCGGTCGACAGCGACGGCAATAATGTGCATCAACTGGCTCCTGCCTTTTGGCAAAAGCGGATCAAGGACGACGGACTGTTGGAGAACGTGGTTTAGCAATTCAATAGGAGCGCTCATTGAGGCGCTGTTGACATTGACCTCGTGTGGGCCTGTTATCCTCGGTAATGCAGACCGATAAAAAACCGAGCACCAGCTTCATCTCCCGCCTTGGTCCCGGCCTCGTAACCGGCGCAGCGGATGACGATCCGTCGGGTATCGGCACGCACAGCCAAGTTGGCGCGCAATTCGGTTATGGACTGAGTTGGACGTTTTTGTTCAGCTTTCCGTTGATGGTCGCGATCCAAGAGGTAGCCGCGGAAATCGGGCGCGTGACTGGCGCGGGCATCGCGCGCAACATCCGGCGTCATTATCCGCGGCCATTGCTGGTGCTCATGGTTGGGCTGTTGCTCATCGCAAACATTGTCAATCTCGGCGCTGACCTTGCCGCGATGGGGGCTGCGGTTGGCTTGCTAATTGGTGGGCCATTGTGGCTGTACACGTTGCTATTTGGCATCTTTTGCATCGTTACCGAGGTTTGGCTGTCTTACGAACATTATGCGTCGGTACTGAAATGGGCGACGCTATCTTTGTTCGCTTATGTTGCCGTTGTTATCGTCGCTCAGGTTCCGTGGGGCGAGGCGCTGACCTCGCTGGTCGTTCCGCGCATCGAATGGACTAGCGCTTATGCAACTGCTGTCGTCGCGATCTTGGGGACGACCATCAGCCCCTATCTTTTTTTCTGGCAGGCGGGGCAGGAGATTGAGGAGCAGAAGCGGCACAAGGTAAAACCCCTGTGCATCACGCCAAAGGATGCCGGACCTGAGCTCAAGCGCATACGGATCGACACGCTAACTGGCATGGCGTTCAGCTCTATCGTCTCGTTGGCCATTGTATTTGCAACCGCCGCGACGCTGCATGCCAATGGCATCCGGGACATTGAAACGTCGGCGCAGGCTGCCGAAGCATTGCGGCCCATTGCCGGGAATTTCGCGTTTGCGTTGTTCGCGCTAGGTATCATCGGAACCGGCTTGCTCGCGGTGCCCGTGCTTGCGGGGTCGGCGGCTTATGCCGTGACCGAGATGTTCGGGATAGCCGGCAGCCTTGACGCAAAGCCAACTAAGGCACGGCTTTTTTACGGAACGATAGCTGTGACAACTTTGCTTGGCGTATCGTTACAATATGTTGGTATTGATCCAGCGCGTGCGCTTTACTGGGCCGCTGTCGTCAATGGTGTACTTGCAGCGCCATTAATGGTGATGATGATGCTGATCGTCCGCAACCCGCGCGCGATGGGACGCCTTACATTAGGCCGACGCGCGACCATTACCGGCTGGTTTGCCACTGCGGTAATGGCACTCGCAACAATCGTGTTTTTCGCCACGCTTTAGACCGCGGCGCAACTCCGACCTATTTCGCAAGCATCATTGCGCCGGGGCTTGCCCTTGCTGCGCTTGCATCTGTGCATCAATTTGCGCCTGTATTTCGGGTGGTAGGCCCTGCGGTGCGCCGTTAGCTTGACCACCTTGCGGTCCACCGGCTGCACCACCTTGCTGCTTCTGCATTTCCTGCATCTGCTTTTGCATGGCCTCGATTTCGGCACGTGATTTGAACTCTAGCAGTTCGACATCAAAAGTAAGCTCGCTGCCGCCGGGGATGGCGACCTGCCCAGTTTGCGGGTTACGTTGATCTTCGGGGCCGTAACCAAGCTCAGCGGGGATCCACAGGCGATATTTGCCACCGCGCTGCATAATTTTCAGACCTTCGGAAAAGCCCGGAACAACCCCCGTGACTGGAAAGCCAGCTTGCGGGTTTTGATCAAAAATGGTGCCGTCTTTCAACATGCCCTTGTAGCTGACCAGTACGACATCATTGTCGGTAGGCTTCGGGCCCTCGCCGGTTTGGATGATTTTGTAGCGTAGGCCTGATGCAGTTGTCGTCACATCGCCAAATTCCTGCCGCACGTCGTTTGTGCCCCAATAAGCCAAGCCGCCACCGGCAGCGAGGACGAGCGCGATTCCTGCCCAATATTTGGTCATCGTGCCTTTTTTGAGCGGAAGAATCGGGACAGCAGTTACGGACATACACATTTCCTGTTGGCTAAGTTGCGCGCTGACTAGCAGAAACCAGCGCGGATTCCAGACACAAAAAAAGCGCCGTAAAAGGCGCCTTTATTGTTGCTGGTCGCAGACGCCTATTTCGCGCCGTC